>NZ_JBSFKF010000014.1:0-190258 GCF_053598415.1 Kitasatospora sp. NPDC001132
GCTTCACAGGCCCCTGAGCCGTCCGGTCCTCGCGGATCTCGAAGTCCAATGCATCCCCTGAACTGGGGTGTTGCAACGACTCCTAGAACCCAAGGTGGGAGGCCGGGCCCTTCGGCTTCAGGTGCGGGCCGGTTGTCAGGCCCGGTCGCCGAAGACGTCCCAGTAGGCGGACTGGTGGCCGTTCGACCGGGCACCCACCTGGACCTCCACGGGGTACTTCGGGGTCTCCTTCATGGTGATCCGGAAGGTGTACTCGAGCGTGTCACCCCACCGGTTGCTCTCCATCCCGGTCGGGAGGACCGCGGTCAGACCGTCGCAGTCCTGCTGCACCTCGACCGGCTTCCAGTCAGCGCCGACCCTCGCCTCCAGCGTGAAGTCGCCCACCGCCAGCCACGAGGCGCTCGACACACCCACCACGGGGCGCAGGTTCGCGGTGCCCCCCGCGGCGTTGGCCTCGAAGCCGAACTCGACGGGGGTCGTCCCGACCGTGAGGCCCGTCTTCGACACGCCGGTCACCTCTGGGCTGAGGTGGTCGACGACCGAGGCGTTCAGCACGGCCTTCGCGATGCCCTGGTAGTCCGTGGAGTTCGGCACGGGGGCGTCCGCCTCGATCCCGAGCCGGCCCGGGCGGTTGGCCGTGGACAGCCGCATCCGGTACTCGATGGTCCGGCTCTCGCCGGCGGCGAGCGTGAAGGCCCCGTCGCTGCGGTTCATCACGTAGTCCATCCCGGCGCCCTGGCTGAGGTGGTCCAGCTGCTTCCAGCCCGAGGCGTCCTTTCGCTCCAGGGTGCCGTCGGCGAGGCCCGACACCCGCGCGCAGGGGGCGCCCTCGTACTGCTGGGTCACCACCACCGGGGCCACGCTGCGGGTGCCGGTGGCGTCGTTGTTCTTCCAGGTGACGGAGAAGGTCACCAGGTCGTTCAGCTCGATCTGCGCGCCCTCGCTCAGGCCGCTGAAGGTGATCCCGATGCCGCTTCCGCCGGACTGGGCGGCGGGCTTCGGCGCGCCGGGCTTGGCGGCGGCGGGCTTGGCCTGAGCCTTCGTGGCCGGCTTGGCCGGGGCCTTCGCGGCGGGCTTGGCGGGCTCGGCGGCGGGGGCCTCCGCCGCCGGGGCCTCGGCCGTGGGCGTGGCGGCCGGCGCGGCGGTGGTGGGCGCGGCCGGGGCGGGGGTGGTCGGGACGGCACCCGCGCCGGGGGTGGCCGAGGAGCTGGCCGAGGGGGTGGCGGCGGAGGCGGCGACGGACGACCCGCCGTTGGTCGGGCCGCAGGCGGCGACACCGACGGCGGCGACGACGGCCAGCGGGACGATCTTCGCAATACGGGCGATAACGGACGCGTTCATGTGACAGTCCCCCCAAAGGACATGGTGATGGTGGTTTTGATCGGATGAGCGGGCGCCTACTGTCGCGCCCCGAGGAGCCGGCCCGAGCCCCCCGGCTTCGCCGGCTCGCTCTCCCCGCCTCTCACCCTGATAGACGTCCATCCCGCCGGGGGGTTGCACCCGGGTTCGAAGAAATTTCCCGCGACCCGCCCCGGAACGCCGAAAGGCGCCGTGACCAGGGGAGAACCCCGGCAACGGCGCCTCGACGGCCCGCTTGGGACTACTGCTTCACGACCGTCACCGGGACGGTCAGCTCGTTCAGGACGTTCAGCGAGGTGCCGGTGTACGGCAGCGTCACCTGGACGGCCACCGGCATCGTCCCGGGCCCGTCCACCGGGTCGAGGGTCATCCGGTACGTCACCTTCTTGCTCTCACCCGGAGCGAGCGAGAACGCGGCGCTCTCGCCCGTCTTCGCGTAGTCCATGCCGCCGCCCATCGACAGCGGGAGCGCCGTCCAGCCACCGCCGTCCTGGCGCTCCAGCTTGCCCTGGTTCATCATGACCATCTCGCTGGGCGGCGTCCCGGCGTACTCCTTCGTGTAGACCAGCGGCTGGACCTTCGCGAAGCTCTTCTGGCCGGTGTTCCGGTAGGTCACCGAGAAGGTCACCGGAGTGCCGCCGTTGGACACCTTCTGCCCCGCGCCGATGCCGCCGTCGACGGTGATGGCGATGTCCTTGCCGCTCTGCGCGACCCCGGTCGGCGGCTTGTGGCCGCTCACGTCCAGGCTGTTGACGATCGACGTCAGGCCCGCCTGGTAGTCGCTCCTGAGCCCGTTCGCCACCACGAAGACCTGGTCCGAACCCATGCCCCACAGCTGGGCGGTGAAGCTGTCCCCGGGCTTGCAGGTGACGTTCCACTGGGTCTTGTCGATCGACTTGCCGCCCACCGTGGACTTGGTCCGCACCGGGGCGCCCATCGAGGAGTAGCCGCTGTCGGGGAAGTAGGGCCGGCCCCAGACCGGGCAGTTCGGCTGGTGGCCCCAGCCGTCGGGGGCGGCGAGGTCGTTCATCGTCGGCCAGGCACCGATGTCGGTCTCGTCCGGGGTGCTGTAGACCACGACCATGACGCCGTAGGGCTCGCAGTCCGCCTGCGTCCAGCCCTGCTGCGGCTCGGTCGGCGCTCCGGGGCTCAGCACGCAGACCCGGTCGGCCGAGCGCGGCACGACCTTCCAGCCTCCCGGGACCTTGAACTTGACGCCTCGAAGGGTGTACGAACTCGCCGCACCGGTCGCGGCGTTGGGGGCGGGGGTCGTGGACGAGGCACCGTCGGCGAGCGGGACGCCGGTCTCGGCATCGCCGGCGGGG
This sequence comes from Kitasatospora sp. NPDC001132, assembly GCF_053598415.1. Taxonomy (NCBI): domain Bacteria; kingdom Bacillati; phylum Actinomycetota; class Actinomycetes; order Kitasatosporales; family Streptomycetaceae; genus Kitasatospora; species Kitasatospora sp. NPDC001132. The sequence goes on from NZ_JBSFKF010000014.1 coordinate 2,685, forward strand.
GTGCCCGGGTCGGTGGGGTCGGGCGCGGGGCTGGGGGCGCCGGTCGGCTCGGGCGTCGGACTCGGCACGGAGGTCAGCGTGGCGGCCGGCGGCGGGACCTGGTCCTGGGCGACCGGCTCGCCGTGGAAGGTGAGCACGCCGATCGCCATGGCGGCGGCCAGGCCGAGCGGCAGGGTGACGGCGTACACCGGGCGCAGTCGGCGGATCCGGCTCTTCGGGGGAGCGGCCGGGCGCAGGCCGGTCGCCGTGACCATGGAGGCGCGGGCCGTCAACGCCTCGCGGAGCAGCCGTTCCGTGGGTGTCTCGGCCGGCCCGTCGCCGTCGCCGCCGGCGCGGCGGGGGAGCTTGTCGGTCATCGAACCTTCTCCAGGTGCTTTTCCAAGGCGTCCAGAGCGCGGCTGGCGGTGGACTTCACGGCACCCCGGGACAGCCCCAGGGTCTCGGCAATCTGCGCTTCCGACATGTCGGACCAGTAGCGCAGCACCAGCACCTCGCGCTGGCGGGGAGTCAACTCCTGCAGGGCCACCAGCACCCGGCGGTGCTCGTCGTTGAGCACCGCGTGGTCCTCGGCGGACGGGGCGTCGGCCACGTGCGGCGGCACGTACTCGCGGGCGGTCTTGCGGCGGCGCAGCATCGAACGGGCGCCGTTGACCACCGACGTGCGCAGGTAGCCGAGCGCGTTGTCGAGGTCGTCCAGTTCCTCGCCGTAGCGCTGGTAGAGCTGGGTGAAGGCCTCCTGGACGACGTCCTCGGCCAGGTCCTGGTGGTCGACCAGCAGGACCGCCATCCGGACCAGACCGAGCCGGTGGGCGTGGTAGAGGTCGGTCAGGGTGGGCCGGTCCTCGGCGGGCTTGCGGCCGCCGCGCAACAGGCGGAAGCCGGAACGGCGCTGCTTCGCGTCCTGTTCGGTGACGACGCCGGCGAGCGGCTCGCCGACCTCCTGCGCCCCGAACAGCGCGGCGACCACTCCTCGGACGGAGAAGCCGCGTCCCCCCGACTGCACGGCGGTCGGCCCGATGGCCATGGACATCTGCGTTTCCGCTTTCCCCCGGGACGGTGACGGCGGCCGCCGTTCCGTCAGGTCACCTGATCAAGATCGTGATCGGGGGGATCATCCCAGCCCGCCCTCGGCCGGGTTCCCTCCACCCCCCGTAGTCAAGGACGTGTGACGGGAGCGGAGGTTGCAGGTGGGTTCGAAGAAAGTTCCGAGGGGGTCCGGACGGCTACACTCACCGGCATTCCGCCACCCGTGAGCAGGGGGTTCGCATGGCCGAGCAGAACATCGACGGCCCGGTCGGTGCCGGAACCGGTACGGCCGTGGGTGCGGCCGCGGCCGCCGCCACCGCGTCGCGGCCGGTGTCCGTCACCATCGGCCGGCGCCCGGAGCCCGTGCACGACGTCGCGGTGTACGCCTTCCCGGGCATGGCGACCTTCGAACTCGGCGTGGTGGTCGAGGTGTTCGGGCTCGCGCGGCCCGAGCTGGCGGGCCTGCTGGCGGCGCCCTGGTACGGGCTGAAGGTGTGCGCCGAGCAGCCCGGGACGCCGCTGGACGCGGTGGGCGGCTTCACGCTGACCGCCCCGTACGGGCTGGACGAGCTGGCGGCCGCCGACACCGTGATCGTCCCCGGGGTGCCCAACGTGTTCGGCGGCGTCGGGGCACCTCCCGGCCGCGGTGCCGGGGGCGTCTCCCCCGCCCTGGTCGAGGCGCTGCGCACCGCGCACGGTCGCGGCGCCCGGATCGTGTCGATCTGCGGGGGCGCCTTCGCGCTGGCCGCCGCCGGGCTGCTGGACGGCCGGGAGGCGACCACCCACTGGCGGTACGCCGAGCTGCTCCAACAGCGCCACCCGGCGGTGCGGGTCAACCCGGACGTGCTGTACGTGGACAACGGCGACGTGCTGACCAGCGCGGGCAGCGCGGCCGGCATCGACCTCTGCCTGCACCTGGTCCGCCGGGACCACGGCGCCAAGGTGGCGAACACGGTGGCCAGGCGCTTCGTGGTGGCGCCGCACCGGGACGGCGGTCAGGCCCAGTTCGTCGAGGCGGCGGTCCGCCCGGTCGAGGACGAGGAGGACGGCATAGCCCGCAGCATGCAGTGGGCGCTGGACCACCTGTCGTCCCCGCTGACCATCTCCCGACTGGCCCGCGCCGCCCGGATGTCGGACCGCTCGTACCTGCGGCACTTCACCGCCCGCACCGGGACCAGCCCGATGCGCTGGGTCGTCACCCAGCGCATCGCGGCCAGTCTGGCGCTACTGGAGTCGCCGGAGGGGACGGTGGAGGAGATCGCCGCGGCGGTCGGCTTCGAGAGCGCCGCGACGTTCCGCCACCACTTCGGTCGGGTGATGCGCACCTCCCCGACCTCCTACCGGCGCTCCTTCGGGCGCGGGGCGGCCTGAGCGCGCGGGGTGGCCTGCGTGCGGTGCGGCCCGAGCGCGCGGGGTGGCCTGAGCATGCGGGGTGGCCTGAGCGCGCCCGCTGTCACGCCTCGCGCTTCGCCTCGGGGTCGGCCTCGCGCAGGTCCGCGTTGGCGAGGATGGCGTCGTGCAGCCACTGGGCCAGGCCCGGCGCGAGCTTCTCGTAGGTGTCGGTCCAGCGCGAGTCGGAGACGTACAGCTCGGCCAGGCCGCGGTGGATGGTGAACGTGCAGTCGTAGAAGTTCCGGCAGATGTGCTGGCGGTGCTCCTCGGCGAGGTCCGTGGCCACCGGGCCGTCGGCGGGTTCGCCGGCGGTGACCGCCTCGGCCAGGCGGTCGTTGATCCCGGTCATCTCGGCCTGGATGCGCTGCCAGTCGGCCTTGGAGTAGCCGCCGGTGCGGCGCTGCGACTCGGCCCAGGCCTCGGTGTCGCCCCAGCGCTGCTCGGCCTCCTGCTCCCACTCCTCCTGGTAGCCCTCGCCGAAGATCTCGAACTTCTCCTCCGGGGTCAGCTGAATGCCCATTCTCCGTGCCTCCATGGCGTGTTCGACGGCTGAGGCGAGTTCCTGGAGGTGACTGATCCGGTCGGTGAGCAGCCGGTGCTGCCGCCGGAGGTGTTCGGTCGGGCTGACCGAGTCGTCGTCCAGGATCGCCGCGATCTCCTCCAGGGGGAACCCGAGTTCTCGGTAGAAGAGGATCTGCTGCAGCCGGTCGAGGTCGGCGTCCCCGTAGCGGCGGTAGCCGGAGCGGGTACGGCCGGCCGGGGACAGCAGGCCGATCTCGTCGTAGTGGTGCAGGGTGCGGACCGTCACCTTGGCGATCTTCGCCACGGCGCCGACCGAGTAGCCCTCACTGGTCATCGGAGTTCCTCCCTGGTGCTGACCACCACCCTCGGCTCTCACGTCGCGTGAGGGTCAAGCCGTGGCGGCGGCGCGGGCGCGCCCCTCTCGGACCCCGGCGCCGACCGGCACCCGCTCGCGCCGCCGACCACCCCTGCGGCCGCCGCCGTCTCCCGGTGCGCCGGGCCGCTGCCGGCGGGACCGCTGGGTGGGCCAGAGCAGCACGTACGAGGCGGAGACCACCACGAAGGCGAGCCGGACGAAGCCGCGGGCCGCGTCGGACGGCAGGAACAGCGTGCCGCCGTACAGCGAGGCCAGCGCTATCCAGCTCCACCACGGGACGAGCCGCTTCTGCCCGACCGCGTCCCAGAGCAGGGTGCCGAGCAGGATCGAGGCCGTGTAGTACGTGTAGACGCTGGGGTCGAGCAGGATGCGGGCGTCCGCGCCCAGCAGCACCACGGCGGGCCAGCGGCCGCGCCAGACGGCGACGCAGCCGAGCCCGATGCCGAGCGCGAACTGGGTCGGACGGTCCCACCAGGGGGTGGCCGGGTCGGTGACCCCGAACCAGCGCAGCGCGGAGGCGGGCTGGTTCGGGATGGTGAACTTGGCGGCCGCCATGGTGTCCAGGTTGCCCAGGTAGAACGGCAGCCAGGCGATCGCCACCAGGGCGCAGAACCAGAGCGCGGTGCGCAGCCAGGCGGGCCTGGGCAGCGCCAGGATCAGCGGGGCGAAGGCGATCGCCCAGGGCTTGGAATCGACCGCCAGCGCCAGGAACACCGCGACCTGGACGGGCTTGCCGCGGGCCAGGGCGTGCGCGGCGAGGGTGGTGAAGAACAGCGCCAGGACGTCGTCCAGGTGCGCGAAGCGGACCGAGACCTCGACCCACATCGGGATGAACGCCAGCCCGGCGATCAGCAGCCGCTGCTGGAGACGCCGGTGGTTGGTCCCGGTGCCGAGGTAGTACAGGGCGGCGGTGCGGCCGACCAGGACCAGCATCACCAGGCCCAGCCCGGCACTCACCGCCTCGGCGATCAGCTCGCCGGTGTGCGGCGCGAACGGGGCGGTGAGCCTGGCCGCGGCCAGACTGACCGGGCCGATCTGGAGCTCCGGGTGGCGGGCGTAGAGCGACAGGCCGCCGTCGGGCTGGTCACTGAAGAGCAGCTGCTCGCCCTGGCGCAGGTAGTGCCACGAGAAGCCGCCGCTGGGCTCGACCAGGAGGAACCAGAGCACCGTCCAGGCGGCCAGCAGGACGTGGTGCCTGCGGAGCGGCAGTCCGGCGATCCGCCCGGTGGTCGCCTCGTAGTCGGTGGTGGTCCGTGCCGTGCGTACTACCCGCACCTGTCCTCTCCCCGCCGTTCCGCCCCCCTCCGGCCGGACATCCTATGTGACGGAGGAGAACCGCCCGTGCCGCCCGCGGATCCGTCCGACGGGACGGTGCGGGCGGCACGGGCGGCACGGGACCGGGCCTGCGCGCTCTCGGCGGCGCGCCCGGGTCAGCGCTTCGGGGCGGCGCCTCGGTCAGCGCCTCGGGTCAGCGCTTCGGGGCAGCGCCCCGGTCAGCGCTTCGGGTCAGCCCTGCTGCGCGGACTTGCGGCGGCGCAGCACCACGAGGGTGCCGATGCCGGCGACCAGGACGGCACCACCGGTGGCCGCGATGACCGTGGTGTTGTCGCCGCCGCCGGTCTGGGCCAGGGCCTTGTCGGCGCCGTCGGCGGCGGCCTTGGCCTTGTCGACCACGGCCGGGGTCAGCGGCGGCGGGGTGATGACCGGGGGCTCCACCGGGAAGTCGATCGGGCCCGCGGTGTCGCCGGTGCTCTCGGCCGGGGCCGGGGCGGTGGCCGAACCGGAGGGCGTACCGGTGGCCGGGGTGGTCGGCTGCTCGGTGGGCTTCTCGGTCGGGGTCTCGGTCGGCTTGCCGGTGGGCGTCTCGGTGGGCTTCTCGGTCGGCTTCTCGGTCGGCGTGGTGGTCGCGGTGGCCGACGGGGAGCTGCTCGCGGTCGGGCTGGGCTTGCCCGTCTGGGTCGGCGTCGGGCTGGGCTTGCCGGTGTGCGACGAGGTGGGCGTCGGGGTCGGCTTGCCGCCCGGCGCCTTGATGACGAAGCCCACGCCGCCGTCGCAGCTGAGGTGGCCGTTGTCGACCGGCTGGTGGCTGGAGTCGTCGAGCTGGGCGGCGAAGACGACCGGGACGACGCCGGCCCGGCCGAGCGGGGAGCCGTCGGCGAAGGACGCCCGGACCTTGATCGGGACGTTCTTGCCGCGGTTCACCCCGAGCAGGTCGTCGCCGACCGGGTTGCCGTCGGCGTCGAGGGTGCCGAGCATCATCAGGACGGAGTCGTTCTTCTTCTCCCCGCTCTTGTCGGGGGCGACCACGGCGGTCTGCCACTCGCCCCCGGGGAGCCGGTACTGGACCTTGAGGTCCTTCGCCTGGAGCGACCCCGCCTTGCTCTTGAACTTGAGCAGCGGGATGAAGACGAAGTCGTGCTTCGTCCGGTTGTCGACCTTGAAGGTGAACTCGCGGGCGTCACCGCCGGCGATGAAGGTGCCGGGCACGTTGTTCAGCGAGAGGTCGAGGCTCGCGTGCGACGCCTTGTCGGCCTGGGAGGCGACGGCGGACGGGGTGCCGGGGGTGCCGACGGCCATGGCGCCCTGGGCGCCCGCCAGCACGAGCGAGGACGCGAGCGCGGCGGCTCCGGCAAGGGCAAGACTGCGACGTATGGACAAGGAGACCTCACGGAAGTGTCCGGGCGAGGCCCGGGCGCGAGGGGGCGGCCGCAGACGCCGCAGTACCCCCCGCGAAGCTGAAAGTCCGACGGAGAGTACCGAACGATCCGACCGGTCCGGAAGGCGGGTGGCACGCTGCGCCCAGGACCGGGGAAATCGATGCCCGAATCGCCCAACTCTGGCCAGCTGTAAGTCTTTTGCACCTCACCTGAAGTAGACCCGCGGTGACGGGTACACGCCCGTGGGACGGTACCGCAGGGCCTCCTCCGGCGGGGGGCGAACGCACGTGGACGTCTGGCCGGGTCCGGCCGCGCCCGGCCCGTCAAAGGTCGGCCCGTCGAAGGTCGGCCCGCGGTGTACGCCCGGGGCTCGGGCCGGGCCGAGCCCCGACTCAGCCCGCGAAGAAGGACTTGGCCGCGATCACCGCCCGCTCGTCGTCCAGCACCTCGCCCGGGCGGTTGCCGCTGCCGATCAGCGCTCCGCCCCAGCGCATCGCCATGTACTCGGCGGTCAGCCGGAGGGTGGCGACCAGCGGTTCGGCCTTGTCCTCCTCGGCGGCGGCGAGTGCGGTGACGCCCCAGAGCGTGCGGCCGCGCATCCGGGCGCGGAAGTCCACCCCGGGCAGCCGCAGCCAGGCCGACCAGTGGTCGAGGTAGAGCTTGGCGCTGGTCGGCAGCGAGTACCAGTACAGCGGCGCGACGAAGACCAGGTCGGTGGCCGCGAGCGTGGCGTCCAGCAGGGCCCGCTCGTGGCCGACCGGCTCGGGGTAGCGGCCGTCGCCGGCGTGCCGCAGGTCCCGGAAGGGCGGCAGCGGGTGGTCCTCCAGCCGCAGCCAGTGCTGCTCGGCGCCGGGCGGCAGGCTCGACCCGGCGGCCAGCCGGGCCAGCCGGACGGAGTTACCGTCGGTGCGCGCGCTGGCGTCGAGGAACAGGAAACGACGCGGCGCCGCGGCGCCGGACGGCTGATCGACCATCATGACTCCCCCGTCGTTGCGGTAACAGACGGAGGAGAGAGCGGCCATCGAAGGTCCGTTTATTCCGCGCCCGCGCCAACCCCCTTGCAGAGCACTGGGGTTGGCGCGGGAGACCGGACGGCGGTCAGGCGGGCAGTCCGGCCCGGCGGCGGGCGACGGCGGCGACGGCCGCCCAGTCCTTCTCCCCGTCGCCGTGGGCGAGCGCGTCCAGGAAGGCGTCCCGCAGGATGCTGCCGAACGGGAGCGGGACGTTGCGCGCGGCGCCCGCCTCCAGCGCGAGGCCGACGTCCTTGAGCCCGAGCGGCAGCCGGAACCCGGCCGGCTCGTAGCGGCGTTCGGCCACCATCGCGCCGTAGCCGCCGTAGATCGGCCCGGGGAAGAGCGTGGCGGTGAGCATCTCGACCAGCTCGGTCGGCCGGACGCCGTTCGCGTCGGCCAGGCTGCACGCCTCGGCCATCGACTCGATCGCGCAGGCGATCAGGAAGTTGGTGCTGATCTTGGCCGTGTTGGCCTGCCGGGGGCTGTCCCCGAAGTACCAGATGCGCTCGCCCATCGCGGCGAACAGCGGCTCGGCCCGCTCCAGCAGGTCGGGTGCGCCCGCGGCCAGGATGTTCAGCCGCCCGGCCGCCGCCACCGGCGGACGGCCGAGCACCGGGGCGGCGACGTAGCCGATGCCGTGCTCGCCGTGCAGCGCCTCGGCCCGTTCGGCGAGGGCGAGCGAGACGGTGGCCATGTTGACGTGCAGGGTCGCCTCGGCGCCGGCCAGCAGCGCGGGGTCGAGCAGCAGCTGCTCGACCGCCGCGTCGTTGGCGAGCATGGAGACCACCGTGTCGGCGGCGAACACCTCGGCGAGCGAGTCGGCCGCCTGCGCGCCCTCGGCCACCATCGCGGCCACCGGCTCGGGCGAGCGGTTCCAGACCCGTACCGTGTGGCCGGCCCGCAGCAGGCTGCCGGCCATGCCGCGCCCCATCCCGCCCAGCCCGACGAAGCCAATCGTCCGCCCGCTCATCCGCGCACTCCCCTGGTCGCCACTGCTCGTATGCGACCGACTGTACGTCAGGGGGCCTTGCGGGCCGGACGACACCGGCTGCCGAACGCCTCGGCGCACCCGTGGCCGGGGTGCGGCTCAGGCGCAGGCACGGGCCCGGGTGGCGGCGGCCCGGGCGGCCCGGGCCGGCACCCGCGTGCGGTCGGCGGCGGCGCCGCGCTCCAGCTCGGCGACCACCCGGCCGCGCAGCAGCTCGTACTGGGCCTGGAGGCGGCCGGGGCGGGCCGGGCGGGCGACCGGACGGCCGGGGCCGACCAGCTCGTCCGGCCCGAACTGCTCGCGGGTGAGGTCGATCTCGAAGCCGGTGGCGAAACGGTTCCACCAGTGGAGATCCGTCCGCACCCCGTCGACGTACACCTCGCCCATCATGAGCTCGCCGCCGAGCAGGTCGTGCACCACCATCGCCGTCACCCCGCACTGGCCGCGGGCGGGATTGTCGGGACGCCAGTGGGCCAGATCCTCGGGCGCACAGGTGTCGACACCCCAGGAGGAGCGGATCGCACGTTCGATGTCGTTGAGGGTCCACGCCGTCATACCGGGAAGCCTGCCACGCGCCACTGACAGTGGCACCGGCTTTTCGAAGGGTCATCCCGTGTTCTGCGGCGACCCTCCCTGTGTTCACCCGAACGAGACCCCGGGCCGGCCGGGCGGCCCCTGCCCCCGCGCGGGGCGGGCCACCGGCCGGGCTCGCGTCACTTCGCCAGCTCGGCGACGCCCGCCTGCGCGAACTGCTCGTCCAGGTCCCCGCTGGGCGCGCCCGCGACACCGACGGCCGCGATCGGAGCGCCCTTCGACTGGATCGGGGCACCGCCGGCCAGGAACAGGGTGCCCGGGATGTCCTTCAGGTTCGGGGCCTGGGCCAGGCGCTTGGCCAGCTCCGAGGTCGGGGCGTTCCAGGACACCGCGGTGAAGGCCTTGCGCTCGGCCGAGACCGGGGCCTGCGGGCCGGCGCCGTCGCCCTTCAGCAGCACCCGGGTGACACCGTCACGGTCGACGACCGCGACCGACACGTGCTGGCCGGCCTTGGTGGCCGCGTCCAGTGCGGCCTGGGCGGCGCGGGTGGCGGCGTCGATGGTCAGACCGCTGCTCGGGGCCAGGTTCTTGTTCTGGGTGTCGGCCTTCGCCGCGGCCGGGACGGCCGGGGTGTCGGTGGACTCGGCGCTGGCCGAGACGGCGCCGATGGTGGCGGCGGCGACCGCGGCGGCGACGACGGTGCCGGTCAGCACCCGGGTGCGCACGGAGGTCTTCTTCATGGTCCAGCTCCTCAGCGGATCTGCGGGGTCGGGTGGGGGTTCGGGGGCCGCCGGACCGTCGGGGGGATCGTCCGGCGGCGTGCTTCGATCCTCCGGCCGGGGCAGGGGCCGCCACATCAACGGTCCGGCGCGGGCGTCCCGGCATGATGGTGGACGGCGGCGTCAACCGATCGGCTGATGCGGACCCGGGCCGGACGGGTCACCATCGAGGGATCGACGCAGGTCAGTGCGGTTCCGGACGGGCCGGTACGGGCCGGCGCCGAGCGGTACGGGCCGGCGCCGACCGGCACGGGCCGGCGCCGACCGGCACGCCGCCCCTCGGTCGGTGCGGACCCACCGGCCGCGCACGCACCACCCGTTCAGCCAGGAGCCACCCGTGCAGCAGCCCCGCCCGACCGTCGGCCGCCGCGCTGCGGACCGTACCGGTGCCGGATTTCGCGGCGTCCTCGGGCCCGACGCCGGCGATCCGGACGCGGGCCGGCTCGCGCTGCTGCTGGACTCCGCCTTCCTGCTGCTGCTCGCCGCCTCGCTCAACCGCTACCTCAGCCACCACTCCGGCAACGCCCAGGCGCCCTGGGTGATCGGGCTGAGCGCGGCCCTCGCGGTCGCCCGACCGGCCGGGTCCTGGCTCGACCACCACCGGCCGACCTCCCCGGGCCGGCGCCGCCGGTGGCCGCTGGCCCTGGTGGTGGCGCTCTGGGTGGTGCTGGTGCTGCTCGCGCCGAGCTTCGCCTGGTGCGCCGTCCCGCTGATCTACACCGCGCTGCGGGCGCTGCCCGCGAAGGCGGCCATCCCGCTGGTCGGCGCGCTGACCCTGCTGGTGGTGATCGCCGAGATCCGGCTGCCCGGCGGCGTCGACGCCACCCTCGTCCTGCTGCCGCCCGCGGTGGCCGCGCTCGCCACCGGCGTCTTCCTCTTCATGGCCCGGCAGGCCGCCCGGCAGCGCGCGCTGATCGCCGACCTGGTCCGCACCCGGCGCGAACTCGCCGCCACCGAGCGGCGGGAGGGCACCCTGGCCGAGCGCGCGCGACTGGCGATGGAGATCCACGACACCCTGGCGCAGGGCCTGTCCAGCCAGCAGATGCTGCTCCAAGCCGCCGAGCGCACCTGGGACACCCACCCGGCGACCGCCCGCACCCACGTCCGCACCGCCGCCGAGGTGGCCGCCCGGAACCTGGCCGAGGCCCGCCGCTTCGTCCACGACCTCGCCCCGGTGGAGCTGTCCGACGGCCGCACCCTCGACCGGGCGCTGCGGGCGCTGGCCGAACGGGAGTCCACCGAGAGCGGGCTGCCGGTCCGCTTCCACCTGGACGGCACGCCGGTGCCGCTGCCCACCGCCGCACAGTCCGCGCTGCTGCGGATCGCCCAGGGCGCGCTGGCCAACGTCCGCGAGCACGCCGGGGCGTCGGCCGCCGCGATCACGCTGTCCTTCCTCGGCGACCAGGCCGTGCTGGACGTCGCCGACGACGGGCGGGGCTTCGACCCGGACGCGGTCGGCACCGGGGGTGGGGGCGAAAGCGGGGGTGGGGGCGAGAGCGGGGGCGGGGGCGAGAGCGGGAGCCGGCGCGGGTACGGCCTGCCGGCCATGCGTGCCCGGCTGCGGCAGTTGGGTGGCAGGCTGACCGTGGAGAGCGCGCCCGGTGAGGGCACCGTCGTCTCCGCCGCGGTGCCCCTGGAGCAGCGGTGAGCCCGGAGCGACGATCAACCCGGAGCGACGATCAGCCCGGAGCGGCGATCAGCAATAGCACCGACCGGTCAGAAACAGCGATGACCCTGGAGCAGCCATGAGCGCGAGCCCCGCCCGCACGACTCCCGCCCGGACGGCTCCCGTCCGACTGCTGGTCTGCGACGACCACGCCGTGGTGCGGGCCGGCCTGTTGGCACTGCTGGCGAGCGCCGGCGACATCGAGGTGGTCGGCGAGGCGAGCACCGGCGAGGAGGCCGTCGCGCTGGCCGCCCGGCTGGCGCCCCAGGTCGTGCTGATGGACCTCCAACTCGGCGACGGCATCGACGGGGTGGAGGCCACCCGGCGGATCACCGCCGCCCCGGGCGGGCCGCACGTCCTGGTGCTCACCACCTACGACACCGACGCCGACATCACCCGGGCCATCGCCGCCGGTGCCACCGGCTACCTGCTGAAGGCCGAGCGCCCGGAGGAACTCTTCGCCGCCGTGCACGCGGCCGCACAGGGCCGGACGGTGCTCTCCCCGCCGGTCGCCTCGCGGGTGATGGCACAGATGCGGGCTCCCTCGCCGCAGCTGACCGAGCGCGAGCAGGACATCCTCGAACAGCTGGCTCAGGGGCTGGGAAACCGGGAGATCGCCCGGGCGCTGTTCATCAGCGAGGCCACCGTGAAGACTCACCTCGGCCGGATCTACGACAAGTTGGGCGTGGACACCCGGGCGGGCGCGGTGGCGGTGGCGAAGGAGCGCCGGCTGCTCCGCTGAGCCCGCCCGCTCCGCCCCTCCCCCGGCTGCGCTGGGCGCCCGTCCGGTGTCACTGCGTGCTGCCATGATGCTCGGAATGTCGGATTCCGTCCGGTGCGCGCCCCCGCCCACCCCCGCCCGGCGCGGGCGGGGGTGGGCGGGCGGACTACCCCGGCACGGCCACAAATCCCTGGTACGAGGCCTATCCGGCCACTGCCGAGCCCTTCGTCACAATGTGGATGTTTCATGGATTTCACTATTGACAAACCAACCACGCGGTTTGTTAGCGTGAGATCACGACGTCCCCGGGTGGGGGCTCGCCGGGGCCTGTGCGGACCACTCTCGCCGGAGGGTGTGGCCAGGGGGGATCGGTGGGTTTGCCGGGGTGTCGGGGGGAGCGGCAGCGCCGAAGCCGCGCGGTGAGGCGGCGTGGAGCGGGTCCGGGGGGACTCGCTCCACGCCTCCCCCGGTCGGCACCCACGGCCCTGCGGCTGGGCTCCGGCCCGCCACCCGGAGAGCGGCCCCGAGCAGCCGGAACAGTCGGGGCGGAACCGTCAGAACAACCGGGGCGGCCGGAACAACCAGGGCGACTAGCCCAGTGCGCTCCAGTGCGGACAGCGGACGTACGGCAGCGGTGGCGCACAGCGGTCGACACCACCGGACAGCACCGGGCCGCGCTCCGAGCGGGCCACACCGGGCGAACTCGCGGTCAGCCCGGCCTCGCCCGACTCCCCGAAGCGCAGCGCCAGCCGGTATCCGTCCGGGGTGGTCGCGGCGACACCCGGGCGGTCCCGGTCGGCGTTCAGCGAGGTGATCGTCCAGCCGCGCCGGCGCCAGTGCCGCTCCACCACGTCCGCCAGCACCGCCCGCCGGGGCAGCGAGACGACGGTGAGGAGGTCCCGGCCGCGGGTGACGTACCAGAGCAGTTCCGACTCACGCCCCGGCAGCGGCAGCCGCGCTCCGGCCCGCGCGGGCGCCCCCTGCCAGACCGGTGCCGGACGGACGGCGTCCAGGGTGTCCTGGAGCAGCGTCTCGCAGCGTTCGGCGGCGTCGAGTTGATCGGCCGTCACCCCGGGGTTCGACCCCGGTCGGCGAACCGGCGCGATCCGCGCCCCTCCGGGGCCGCCACCCGGGCGTCCGAGGTTCAGTTCGGCACCACCTGACTGCACAGGGCCCTCCGTACTCCTCCCGGTGTTCAACCCGGGCAGGCATTCCGTCACTGCTTGGACGGCGGACGGGTACGGGCAGTTCCCCTCCCGGTCCCGTCCCTCACCGTTCCCACACGTTCATAGTGCACTGCACGGTGCAGTTGAATCACTGCTCTGCACTGTGTAGTTTACTTATCGCCGGCCGGGCGGCCCGAACCGCCGACCGGCCTCCCAGGCAAGCCTTCTGACCCGCCATCGAGAGGACCCGCCATGCCCGTCATCACCGTCGACACCGCCCGCATCCCCTACCGCGTCGTCGGCGACGGCCCCGACACCCTCGTCCTGGTGCACGGCACCGGCCCCGGCTCCGCCATGTGGGACGGCCTGCTGGACGCCTTCACCGACCGCTACACCGTGCTGCTGCCCGACCTCTCCGGCAGCGAGGCCGCCGAGGACGACGGCGCTCCGCTCGCCCTGGAGACCCTGGCCGCCCAGGTCGCCGCCGTGATCGAGGACGCCGGCCGCGGTCCCGCCGACGTCCTCGGCTTCTCGCTCGGCGCCGTCGTCGCCACCGCGACCGCCGCCCTGCACCCCGGGCGGGTCCGCCGCCTGGTCGCCGCGGCCGGCTGGATCAGCGCGGAGCAGGACGAGTACCTGCGGCTCTCCATGGCCACCTGGCTCTCGCTCGCCGACCACCCCACCGCGTTCGGCGGCTACGCCACCCTCACCGCCTTCAGCCGCGGCTTCCTCGACCGGATCGGGCGCGCCGCCGTCCAGGCCAACACCGCCTACCTGCGGCCGACTCCGGGCACCCTGCGGCACATCGCCCTCAACCTGGCCCTCGACCTCGGCCCGCTGCTCCCGCGCGTCCAGGCCCCCACCCTGGTGATCGGCTGCACCCGGGACGCCACCGTCCCGGTGGAGAACGCCCGCCGGCTGCACGCCGCCCTGCCCGGCAGCGCCTACGCCGAGTTCGACACCGGCCACATCGTGCTCGCCGAGGAGACCGGGGCGTTCACCGGCGCCGTCCGGGAGTTCCTCGCCGCCGCCTGAACGATCCGGCCGCCCGAGCAATCCGACCCGCCCGCCCGCACCGGGCGACCGACGCGAGGAGCACACCGACACCCGAGAGGCAAGCCCCGTCCCAGAACGGCTGATTACCACGCATGGTGATTCATATCGAATTGACTGAACGTCAACTTGAAAGGTGAGACTGCCTTGTCGGAAACATTCGCAAGGAGAAGACCATGCGCATACTCTTCACCGGCCCCGCCGCGGCCGGTCACCTCTACCCGATGGTGCCCACCGCCCAGGCGCTGCGCGCCGCAGGGCACGAGGTGCTGTTCGCCGGCGCACAGCCGCTCGACATGATCCGGCCCTCGGGCTTCCCGGTCGTGGAGATCGGCGACGGCCGGACCCTGCGGGAGATCGTCGAGGAGCGCCTCGGCGGCCGGGTCCAGTACGTCAACCAGGACAAGACCCAGGAAGAGATCTTCGACATGGCGGCCGCGATGTTCGCGTACGCCTCCCGCCCCGACGTCGACGGCCTGCTGGCGGCCGCCACCGACTGGGGCGCCGACCTGATCGTCCACGATGCCTTCCACTCCGCCGCCCCGCTGGTCGCCACCCGGCTCAGGATCCCGTCGGTCGTGCACAACTTCGGTGCCAGTCCCGGCCGTTCCATGGCCGAACTGGTGGCCTCGCACGTGCCCGACCTGTACCAGGAGTGGGGCCTGGCCGGGCCGTCGATCGCCGCGACGCTCAACGTCGGCCCGCTCGGCGGCGACCCGGACGGCCTCGCGATGCGCTACGTCCCGTACAACGGCGGCGGCGTCGTCCCCGCCGAGTTCCTCCGCAAGCCCGACCGTCCGCGGGCGGTCGTCACCCTGGGCACCGTGCTCTCCGAGCTCGACGGCGTCCGCGCGGTGGTCCGCATGGTCCAGGCGGCGGCCGAGGTCGACGCCGACTTCCTGCTCGCGGTCGGCGGCGCCGACCTCGCTCCGCTCGGCACCCTGCCCGACAACGTCCGCGGCCTGCCCTGGGTCCCGCTCAACGAACTGCTCAGCCAGGCCGACGCGCTGATCCACCACGGCGGCTCGGGCACCATGCTGACCGCCGTCCAGGCCGGCCTGCCCCAGCTGCTGCTCCCGCAGGGCGCGGACCACTTCCTCAACGCCGAGGCCCTCACCGCCACCGGCGCCGCGCTGAGCTCCGCCTCCGACGCCGTCGACACCCCGCTGCTCGAACGCGTCCTCACCGACCCCGCGCTCCGCGACGCCGCCCAGCGTCTGCAGTCCGTCAACACCGCCCTGCCCGCCCCGGCCGCCCTGGTCGCCACGCTGGAGGAGCTCGCCGCCCGCCACTGATCCCCGCTCGGGCGCTCCTGCGCCCGAGCCCGCGGCAGCCGCGGGTCCACCGACCCGCGGCTGCCGCCGTACCGTCCCTCTGGCAGCGCGGCCGGTCGACGCTCAGACGGGTGACCTCCGTGCCGCCGGGTCGTCCGGCACGGCTTCCGACCGCGTCCGGTCGGCCCGGGGCAGCAGGAACGGGGTGGCCAGGATGAGCAGTCCCGCGACCGTGAGGGCGGTGCGCGGGCCGGTGGCGTCGGCGAGCAGCCCGCCGAGCGCGGTGCAGACGGCGACGGACGCCTGCTGCCCGATCGACCAGGCGGACAGGGTGCGGGCGAGGAGGTGCTCGGGCGTGCGTTCGAGCCGGTAGGTGGCGAGCACCGGGTTGAACAGGCTCATGTTGACGATGATCGCCAGCTCGACGGCCATCACGGTGACGAGGCCGACCACGCCGGGCCGGACGAAGACCAGGCCGATCAGCCAGACGGCGCGCAGGGTGCCGACGGTCCGGAGCACCCGGTCCCGGCCGTACCGCTCCACCACCCGCCGGGCCAGCCGGGAGCCGATCAGCCCGCCGAGGCAGGGCGCCGCGAAGGCGAGGCCGTACTGCCACGGGGCGAAGTGGAGTTGGCGCAGCAGGAGCACCGCGAGCACCGGCTCGGTGGCCATGATCAGACCGGCGACGAGCAGGTTGTTGAGGTAGAGCGCCCGCAGCCCGGGGTCACCCGTGATGTGCCGCCAGCCGTCGAGCACCGTTCCGGCTCGGACCGAACTCCCGCCGGCCCGCCGCGGCGCCTCCTCCCGGCCACGGATCGCGGTGATCCACAGCGCGGAGAGCAGGTAGCTGAGCGCGTCGGCCACCACCGTGGTGACCGGCCCGAACCGGCCGACCGCCGCCCCGCCCAGCGGCGGCCCGACCGCGATGGAGCTCCAGTTCGTGGACTCCAGGCGGGCGTTGGCCACCAGCAGGTCGTCCGGCCGGACGATGGCCTTGAGGTACGCGCCACTGGCCGCGCCGAACGCGATCCTGGCCGCGGCGACCACCACCGACACCACGAGCAGCTGGACGAAGCCGAGCAGGCCGAAGGCGTAGGCGACCGGGATCGTCGCCATGGCCGCGAACCGGACCAGGTCCATCGCGATCATGACCGGGCGCTTGCGCCGGAACTCCACCCACGGCGCGAGCGGCACCGCGACCAGCGCGCCCACCGCGGGCCCCACCGCCGACAACGCGGACACCTCGGCCGGCCCGGCGTGCAGCACCAGGACCGCGATCAGCGGCAGCGCCCCGAACCCCAGCCCGGACCCGTACGCGCTCACCGCGTACGCCGCCCACAGCCGGCCGAACGGCCGGCCCAACCGTCTCCCGCCCCTCATCCGCGGTGCGCTCCCCTCGACTCGACGTCCGACCGCACAAACCGCGGTTGACCGGGGAGAGCCAATCCGACGCCAGGACAAGGGGTCAAACAACCGCCTCACCCCTCCTGCACAACCAGTGGTTGTTCCCTAGGGTGGGTCGGCGTGGACCTCGAAGCAGTGCGCACCTTCGCCGCCATCGCCGAAGCCGGCCAGTTCCAGAAGGCCGCCGTCGACCTGGCCGTCACCCAGCAGGCCGTCTCCAAGCGCGTCGCCGCACTGGAGCGCGACCTCGGCGTCCGACTGTTCACCCGCACCCCGCGCGGCGCCGAACTCACCATCGACGGACAGGCCTTCCTGCCCCACGCGCGCGAGCTGCTGCGCGCCGCCGAGCGCGCGGTCGCGTCCGTGCGCGCCGGCCGCCGCCCGCTGCGCGTCGACGTGATCAACTCGCGCGGCGCGGCCTCGGGCCTGATGCGCGACTTCCACCGCGCCCACCCCGGGATCGAGCTCGACGTGCTGATGCTGCTCGACATCGAGACCGCCGTCGCCGCCATCCGCTCCGGCACCATCGACGCCTCCTTCCGCGCCGTCGCCATGCCCGGCCGGCCGCTCCCCGAGGACATCGAGTCCGTCCGGGTCCTCGACGAACCCCTCCAGCTCCTCACCGGCCCCGCCCACGCCCTGGCGGACGCCAGGGCGGTGACCGTCGCCGACCTGGTCGGCCACCGGATCTGGATGCCCGGCATCGTCCCCGGCAGCGAGTGGGGCGCCTACTACGACGACCTCGTCGCCGAGTTCGGCCTCACCATCGAGTCCACCGGCCCCAACTTCGGCTCCGACGCCCTCCTCGACACCGTCGCCGACACCCCGGCCCTGGCCACCTTCATGAGCGAGCGGACCCGCCTCGTCTGGCCCGCCGGCCACGGCCTGCGCCGCATCCCGGTGACCGACCCGACCCCCGTCTACCCCCACTCACTCCTCTGGCACCGCGACAACCCCCACCCCGCCCTCCCCACTCTCCGCGCCCACCTCGCCACCGCCCCCGCCACCCCGGACACCTGGACCCCCACCTGGGTCCACCCCCACTGACCCCGCCCGGGCCGCCCCAGCCCCGACAACGCGAAAGCCGCAGGTCATGTGACCTGCGGCTTTCGGTAGTGGAGCGGGCGACGAGAATCGAACTCGCGCTCTAAGCTTGGGAATCTCTGGGCCTCCGGGCCGAAAATGGCCCATGACCTGCGAGAATACAGCCGCGGTCGACCCCTTCGGACACCCGGCGCAGACCACTGCTGCCCGTCGACCACCGCCCGTTCTGGCACGCATCTGGCACGCGCCGGAGTCGTCCGCTCGGAGGCCCGCGTCCGCGAGACGTGGCCGAAGGGCGCGATGCACCGCCGTCGGGCGTAATGGAAGGACCTGCCCCGGCGAACTGCACCCGGGTGTCGGGGTTGATCAAGCCGGTGTCGAGTGCCCGCGGCGGGAGTAGGACGGCGGTGAGCAAGGATGAGCGGCGAGCAGCTGTCCGGCGCAGCGCGACCGGACCGGTCGGAGGGGCACGGCGAACACCTGCTGGGGGCACTGCTCGATCAGGCCCACGAGCTGCCGCCCCGGCTGATCGCCCCGCTGGTCGCCGACGCGGTGCGCAGGTTCGGCGGCCGTGACCCGGCGCTGCTGCTGCAGGACTACGGCCAAGTGGTGCTGGCGCCGTTGCCGGGGCGGGGGTTGGCCGCCGGGGAGCCGGTGCCGATCGACGGCTCCCCCGCGGGTGCGGCCTTCCTGCGCGGTGCCGCCGTCGAGGAACCGCAGGCCGACGGGGTGCGGGTGTACCTGCCGTTGCTGGACGGCGGCGACGAGGTGGGGGTACTGGCCCTCACCCTGGATGCCGTCGACGAGGACGACCGGCGGCGGCTGCGGCGCCTCGCCGCCCTGGTCGCCGATCTGCTGGTCACCAAGAGCGGCTACACCGACCGGATCTTCCAGGCCCGGCGCCTCGAACCGATGAGCGTGGCCGCCGAGATCCAGTGGTCGCTGCTGCCACCGCTGTCGATGGCCGTTCCCCGGGTCGCCGTGGCCGGCATCCTCGAACCGGCCTACCAGGTGGCCGGGGACAGCTTCGACTACGCGCTCAACGACGGCCTCCTGCACGTCGCCACGATCGACGCGATGGGCCACGGGCTGGACGCCGCGACCATGGCGACCGTGGCCATCGGCGCGTACCGGCACGCCCGGCGCGCCGACATCGGGCTGGCCGAGATCTACGCGTTCATGGACCGGGCCATCGCCGAGCAGTTCGGGCCGGACCACTTCGTCACCGCGCAGATGATGCGCCTGGACACCGGGACCGGCCACCTGCAGCGGGTCAACGCCGGCCATCCCCAGCCGCTGCTGATCCGCGACCACGTCGTCGTCGAACGGTTGGAGAGCGCCACCACCCTGCCGGTCGGGTTCGGCGGTGAGGAGCCGGTGATCAGCGAGCGGGTGCTGCGGCACGGTGACCGGGTGCTGTGCTTCACCGACGGCCTGGTCGAGGAGCGCGAGGCCGGCGGGGAGCAGTTCGGGGAGGAGCAGCTCATCGACTGGGTCAACCGCGTCGAGCGCTCGCAGGACGGGGTGCGGGCCGTGGTCCGCGCGCTCTCCCACGTCCTGAAGGAGAAGCGGGGCGGGCGCACGAGCGACGACGCCACCCTCTTCCTGATCGAGTGGCGCTGACGCACCGGCCCCGACCAGGGCTTTCGTGACCGGCCGGGCCGGCCCGGTGCGGGCGGAGTACCGTGGGGATATCGGAGCGGCCGGAGCCGCCGCTCCCCCGAGGGTCGGCCCTCGCTCAGCGGGGGCTGGGCCGCGTCCGCGGATAGGTGGCGGGCCATGTCGGACGAAGCCGGTGCCGCGTTCCCGGGACTTCTGCCGGACCGGTTCCGGCAGGCCGCGAAGCCCGGGACGGTCCTGTTGCGCCTGGAGACCACCCAGTCGCGCGAGGGTGTGCTCGACGGTGCATGGTGGCCGCGTTCACGGGACGTCGGCGCCGAACTGCCTGGTCTGGTCCGCGCGTTGACCGAACACCTCGGCCCCGTCGCGAGCGTCGGCCTGGACGCGGAAGCCTGGGACGACGTACCGGCCCGGCTGGTCGTCGACGGCCGGTCGGTGCACATCGACCGGTACCCGGTCGGTGACGACACGGTGATCGTCACGCGGGGCGACCGCGATCACTTCAGCCTGCTCGTCGTCCCCCCGCAGGCGAGCCAGGAGGCGGCCCTGGCCGCGATGGCCCGCGCGGTCGAGGCAGGCGGAAGCGACTCGGCACGGCAGATCCTCGTCGCCCTCGGCATCGGCTCCGAACCGCCGGGCGAAGAGACCTGAGGAACGGCCTCGTGGGCCCGGCTCCTCCAGCGGACAGGAAAGGCAGGACGCAGAGATGTCCGTCTACGTGAAACTCTCGGCCGACGCCCGCGCCCCGGCGGAGCCGTCGAAGGGACCGCTGGACCTGCAGTACGAGGACGGCACGGACGACGGCGTCACCTTCGAGTACGACCTGCACCCGAGCGGCGCGCTGCGCGTCCTGCGGGTCTTCGAGGACACGCCGCACCGGATCGAGGCGTGCTTCAGCTCCGGGGCGTGGCTCCAGGTCGTGGGCACCTACCTGCGAAGCGGCTCCGAGTACTGACGGACGTACTGGCGGCGATCCGCTCCGGGCGAACCGCAGGCCCCGACGACGGTTGCCCCGTCGGGTTTCCGCCCGGCGCCTTCGGACGGACACCGAGCGACGACGAGGGCGGCCCCTCAGACGCGCCCGTAACGGACCGCCTGGTCGGCGAACTCCCGGGCCATCTCCTCGGAAACGGTCGGACGGGTGCGGTGGATGGCGTCCAGATAGTCCTGAGTACTGGGTTGGGTCCGCTCCCCCGTGTCCAGCGTGTGCTCGAACGCGCTCTGGGCGACCGCCATGGCGACCTGCCTGATGTCGGCGGGAGTGAAGCCCTCGCTGGCTTCGGCGAGGACCGCCGTGTCGGCGGCGGTACCCGTTTTCGCGGTGTAGCCGGCCCACAGCGCGTCGCGGGCCGTGACATCGGGCGGCCCGACCGGCAGGACGTAGTCGAACCGGCCGTGGCGCAGGAACGCCGGGTCCAGGGCGGCCACCGAGTTGGTGGCGCAGACGAGGAGCCGGCCGTCGCGCTCACGGAACCGCACGATCGACTTGAGGAGTTCGTTGACCACGCCGACCGACGCTGGGGCGGCGAGGCTGCGCGTACCGGCGACCTCCTCGACCTCGTCGATGAAGAGCAGCACATGGTCGAGCTGCACCACCTCTTCGAAGCGGCGGCTGAGTCCGGTGGCCAGCCCGTCCTCGGAGGCGAGCCGGGAGGGGAAGATCTCGATGAACGGCCAGCCGAGCCGACCGGCCACGGCCTTGGCGAACGTGCTCTTGCCCGTGCCCGGCGGACCGAACAGCACGACCGCGCGGGGCGGTTCCACTCCATGGGCGTCCGCCAGCTCGGGGTTCGCCAGGGGCAGCACCAGTCGCCGTTCGATGAGCCGCTTCTCGTCGGCCATGCCCGTGAGCCGCTCCCAGAGACGGGCTTCGGGCATGACCGCGCCCAGCATCGCCAGGACCGTCGCGCCCTGGGCACTGACGGCCTCCGACTTCTCGAAGTACGTGAGCCCCCGGTGGGGTTGGAATCCGGAGTTGACCAGTGCGGTGGCGCCGGTCTCCTCATCGGGCAGAAGCGCCGCGACGATCCTGGCGCCGGCGTCCCGCAGACGATGCTCCAGCGCGGACAGCAGGGCGGTGCCCATGCCCAGGTTCCGCCAGGCGGGGTGCAGGGCGATGCGCAGCACCCATGCCCGGTCCCCGTCCACCCGGCCCACCGCCGCGCCCACGAGATGTCCGTCGGCCACCACGACGACGCTCGGATTCCGTGCCTGCAACGCGGCGACCACGTCGGAGAGGCGGAAGACGGCGGCGTGATCCGTGGTGGCGCTCTCGGCGTCGAGCCGGACCATCGCTTCGAGGTCGTCCGGTGTGAAGTCCCGGACATGCCACACAGCCATACGCCGCTCTCGCATACGCCGCTCTCGAACGTCGCGTGCCCCTGGACTTCCATCATCGATCGGCTCCGGCGTGGTCGCTCGCCGGGCGGGCGACCGCGCCTGGTGCGCGCCGAGGCGGGCGTTCGCGACGGATTCCTCCCCGCCCCACCGCCTCGGCCGTCCTCCTCCTGCTCGGCATGCCGACGCGGACCGCCGCGGGAACGGCCGTTCAGGCGAGCAGGAGTTCTGCCGCCGGGGTGTGGTTACCGGTCACGGAGGCGCCGGCCATCGCCGAGGCGGCCATGTCCGGGGCGGTGCCGGGCGGCACCACCAGCAGCAGGAAGTGGTCCTGGAATCCCCGGGTGACGCTGATCGTCGCGTCGCTGCCGGCGAACCAGTTGATCCTGATCGTCAGGCCGTTCGCCGCGACGGACCGGGGCACACTGTCCCAGGCCGCGGTGTCGAGGCCGACCCGGACGATGCGCCCGAAGTGGGCGCCGAGCGCGGTGATCAGGTCCGGCAGTTCGGCGAGGACGTGGTTCGAGCGGGGCCACCAGGCCCCGTCGAAGACGCCCTCCCGCGCCATCGTCGGCTCCAGCTCCAAGCGCGGCAGCAGCGGCGCACCGGACACTGTCCACGGGCCGGAAGAGGAAGAAGTCGGGAAAGGAATCGGCATCATGCGAAGCCGCCCGTCCGGTCCACGAGGGACCCGTCATGACCCAGGGCGACGTCGACGCTGATGCCGGTGTGCGGAATGTCCTCGGTTGTGTTCCACGCTACTCCCCCACGGCCTCCCCCGAGCTGCCCACCGCAGGAGTAGTCTCGGAGACATCCAGGGCATCCCGCATCCCGGTCCCCGTTCCGGCTTCGTTCTGGGTGAAGCACAGCCCGGCAGATCCCGCTCCGGCGGGCAGCCGGAGACGGGAACGGTGAACACCGTGACCACTCACTCGACTCAGCCCGCACGGCCCGGCCACGGCCTCACGGTCGCCGACGCCATGGAACCCTGCGACTACCAGATAGCCGACGACAGCACCGTCGACCAGGCCGACGACGTCCTCCGCGGCGCCCACCTCGACTACCTGCTCGTCCGCGGCCACGACGGCCGGTGTGAGGGGCTGGTCACCCGCACCGGACTCCACCCGTTCCTCACCCGCTCCTGGGACACCGAGCGGACCGCGATCAGCGCGACCACCCACCAGCGCGGCCCGTTCGCCTGGCCGACCATGGGCCTGGCCCTGGCCGCGATAGTCATGCGGATCAAGCACCTGGCGGTCTGGCCCGTCGTCGACGAGGACGGCTACATCCTCGGCGTGCTCACTGCGGACCGCGCCACCGGCCTCCTCGCCGCCGCGCCGGCTCCGTGACGCCGTCGGTGGCTCAGCCCGACTGCCAGCCCACGAGTGCCGGTACGGCCGGGGACCTGGAGCGGACCTCGGCGTTCATGGCTGGCTACTGGCCGGTGGTGCCGATCCCGATGCCAGCCCTGGCGGACGCGATGGAGCGGCTGTGGTGGAAGCGCATGGCAGACTCCTGGCAGCTGGTCTTCCACTGCGACCGCGACAACAACCCCTGCGACCACCTATTCCTGCCCGCTGAACACTTCCTGGACTGGTGAACGGAGCGGCGAGAGGACGTGCGGCCATGCCCTGCTGGTGTCCCGTCGCTACGTGCCAACCACTCACCGGCCGGCAGGTAGGCGTTCCCGGAGGCCCTCCAGCTGCATCGGAGTGAAACTGTTCGTTGTGATCTTGCGCAACGTTCACGGCCGGTCGGCTGGCCCTGAAAGAGACATCTCGATACGGCGATTCACCGATGGTGATTCAGCCGAGGAACTCACCCTTCTCCTGCACCGCGCATACGCCGCTCATGCAGCGGCTGGCAGGGTCTTCTTCGCGTCGTACCAGTCCGTGCAGGACACGGCTACCCGGATGGGGAGGGGGGAGTGCTGGCTCGCCTTCCAAGGCGCTGAGCTGGTCGGGTCGGTGACGGTAGCGGCACCGTACACGGTGCCCGTGGGGTATCCGGCACCAGCCGATGCGGGCTCATTCTGGCAGCTCGCGGTGGATCCCGCGTGTCAGGGGACGGGCCTCGGACAACGGCTGTTGACCGTGGCGGAGGACCGCATCGTCGCTCTCGGGGCCGCGGAAGCGGTCATCGATACGTCGGCCGAGGCCACTGAGCTGGTCGCTTGGTATCGCCGACGGGGGTACGTCCCCGTTGGGACGTGGCGGTGGGACGTGACCAACTACGAGAGCGTGGTCCTGCTGAAAGACCTTGCCGCAGCTGGCCGGGAACGGTGAAAACGTGCGGTCGGTGCCTCCCCAACTGGAAGGCACCGACCGCACGCGCTGGCGGCCGACGCTACTGGTCGAGGGCTCGCGCAGCGTCCTGCGCGGCGATGGTGAGGGCCTCGTCGAGGGCCTCGGGGCGGCGTCCGCCGGCACTGGCAACTGGGCCCTTGCCACCGGCTCCGCCGCCGACGGTGCGGGCGGCGGAGGCGAGAAGCTGACTGGCCTGAGTGCCAGCAGTGAGAAGGCTGCGGGTGATGGCGGCGGCGAGGAGGGCCTTGCCATCGTGTTCGGTGCCGAAGACGACGACAGCGTGGCCGTTGCCCAGGAGGTCGGCGGTGTTGGTGGCGAGGGTGCGGAGTTCGTCGGAGCCGAGGCCGGTGACCTTCTCGGTGACGATCCGGCCGCCTGGGACGGTGCGGGCGGAGGCGGCGAGTTGCTGGGCGCGGGTGTGGAACTCGGCATCGCGGAGGCGGGCGAGTTCCTGTTGGGCGGTGGTGAGGGCGTCGAGGCGCTTGCGGAGGGTGTCGGGGGCGTCCTGGGGGCGGGTGCCGAGGAGGGTGGAGAGTTCTTCGAGGAGGCGGCGTTCGGTGTCGTGGTAGGTGAGGGCGTCGCGGCCGGTGAGGGCTTCGATGCGGCGGAGGTTGGAGCCGATGGAGGCTTCGCCGAGGATGCGGACGGGGCCGGCGTTGGAGCCGTGGGGGACGTGGGTGCCGCCGCAGAGTTCGCGGGAGAAGTCGCCGATGTCGACGATGCGGACGTGGTCGCCGTACTTCTCGCCGAAGAGGGCGGTTGCTCCGGCGGCCTCGGCCTCGGAGCGGGTGGCGTGCCAGATGCGGACTTCGGGGTCGTCGAGGAGGTGGTCGTTGACGAGGGCCTGGATGGCGGCGAGCTGGGTGGGGTCGAGCGCAGAGAAGTGGGCGAAGTCGAAGCGCAGGCGGCCGGCGTCGACGAGGGAGCCGTGCTGGCGGGCGTGGTCGCCGAGGGTGCGGCGGAGCATGGCGTGCAGGACGTGGGTGGCGGAGTGGGAGCGGGCGACGGCGTCCCGGCGCGGGCCGTCGACGAGGGCTTCGGCCTGCTCGCCGCTGCGGATCTCGCCGTCGAGGATGCGGACGGTGTGGACGTGGAAGCCCTCCAGGCCGAGCCTGGTGTCCAGGACCTCCAGGAGCGCGCCGCCGGTGGTACGGATGGTGCCGGTGTCGCCGACCTGACCGCCGGACTCGGCGTAGAACGGGCTGCGGTCCAGGACCAGTTCGAGCGTGCTGCCCTGGTCGGCGCCGGGCACGGCGGTGCCGTCGGAGATGAGGCCGAGGACGGTGGCTTCGGTGTCGAGGCGGTCGTAGCCGGTGAAGTCGGTGCGGCCGTGGCGGGAGGATAGTTCGCGGTAGGCGTCCTGGTGGCGCAGGGCCTCGGCGGTCTTGGCCTTGCCGCCGGCCTTGGCGCGCTTCTGCTGTTCGGCGAGCAGGGCGGTGAAGCGGTCCTCGTCAACGGCCAGCCCGGCGTCGCGGGCGGCCTCGATGGTGAGCTCGACGGGGAAGCCGTAGGTGTCGTGCAGTTCGAAGGCGGTGTCCCCGGTGAGGGTGGTGGAGCGGCTGTCGCGGCTGCGGGTGATGGCGGCGTTCAGCAGCCGGGTGCCCTGGGTGAGGGTGCGGGTGAAGGATTCTTCCTCGGCGGTGACGACCTGCTCGATGAGGCTGGCCTGGCCGGTGAGTTCGGGCCAGACGTCGCCGAGGTTGGCGATGACGCTGGCGGTGGCCGGGGCGAGGACGGGCTGGTCGATGCCGAGCATGCGGGCGTGCCGGATCGCCCGGCGCATCAGACGGCGCAGGACGTAGCCGCGGCCGTCCTTGGCGGGCAGCACGCCGTCCGCGATGAGGTAGGCGATGGAGCGGGCGTGCTCGGAGACGACCTGGAAGGAGACCTTCTCCTCGCCACCGGAACCGCTGCCCGGGTAGTCACGGCCGGCGAGTTCCTGGACGGTGGTCAGGGTGGGCAGGAGGAGGTCGGTGCTGCAGACGTTCTCGACGTCCTGGAGGATCGCGGCGAGGCGGTCGAGGCCGAGGCCGGTGTCGATGCTCTGCTGGGCGAGGTCGCCGAGGATCGGGAAGGTGCCGTTGTCGTCGTTCTCGCCGCGCATGGACTGCATGAAGACGAGGTTCCAGATCTCGACGTAGCGTTCGCCGTCGACGGCC
Source organism: Kitasatospora sp. NPDC001132 (assembly GCF_053598415.1). Taxonomy (NCBI): domain Bacteria; kingdom Bacillati; phylum Actinomycetota; class Actinomycetes; order Kitasatosporales; family Streptomycetaceae; genus Kitasatospora; species Kitasatospora sp. NPDC001132. Next base: position 28,722 of record NZ_JBSFKF010000014.1, read on the forward strand.
GGTCCGCCTTCGCGTCCGAAGGCCGGGCCCCGGTCGTAGTTGACTTCGGAGCAGGGGCCGCAGGGGCCGGGGACGCCCATGTCCCAGAAGTTGTCCGCGCCGAGGCGCTGGATGCGTTCGGTGGGTACGCCGATCTTGTGCCAGAGCTGTTCGGCCTCGTCGTCGCTCTGGTGGACGGTGATCCAGAGGCGGTCCTTCTCCAGGTTGTAGCCCTGGGTGAGGAGTTCCCAGGCGTAGGCGATGGCGTCGGCCTTGAAGTAGTCGCCGAAGGAGAAGTTGCCCATCATCTCGAAGAACGTGGCGTGCCGGTTGGTGCGGCCGACGTTGTCGATGTCGGAGGTGCGGGCGCACTTCTGGATGGTGGTGGCGCGGGGGTACTCCGGGGTGACCTCGCCCAGGAAGTAGGGCTTGAACTGGTTCATGCCGGCGTTGGCCAGCAGCAGGGTCGGGTCGGAGGGGATGAGCGGGCTGGACGGGACGTGGCGGTGGCCGCGCGAGGTGAAGAAGTCCAGGAAGGTGGAGCGGATCTGCGTCGAGCGCATGGCGGTATGGCCCTCACGGAAAAGTCGCGGAGAGGTGGGGGGTGATCACACGCCGAGCCGGGCCGAGAACGAGGACTGAGTGGTTCTCAGTTCTCCAGCTCGGCGCAGATAGCTCGCGCCCCCACGGTGTAGACCATGACTCCGGTATCCGTCGCTCTGAGGTGGCGCAGCCGACAACGGACGCAACGGTCTGCTGCGACTACGCCACCAACAGTAGCGGCTCCGGGGTCAAGATCGCTTGGAGTTGTCCTCCTGACGGCCGATGCCGACCAGGAGGGGCAGGACGAAGGCGGCGTGGTCGGCGCGGGGCATCACGAGGTGGGCTCCGGCCCGGGTGAGGGCTTCGGGGCCGGCGAAGCCCCAGCCGGCGCCGACGGCGGTGACGCCCGCGGCGTGGGCGGCGTGGATGTCGGTCTCGGTGTCGCCGACGAAGATGCCTGCTCTCGGGGTGACGTCGAGCCGTTCGAGGGCGAGCAGGACGCCGTCGGGGGCGGGTTTGGGCTGGGCGTCCTCGTAGCAGACGACGGTGTCCAGCTGGTCGAGGATGTCCTGCGGCAGCAGCCAGTTGACCCGTTGGCGGCTTCGCAGGGTGACGATGCCGGTGCCGACTCCGGCCTCGCGGAGCGCCGCAAGGGTCTGGGCGACGTACGGGAACACCTCGGCGGTCAGGGTGGCCGTGGCGCTCGCTGCGGCCCAGCCTTCCTCGTTGACCGGCCCGTCCAGTCCGAGATCGGAGAGGACGTACTCGCGCGGGGTGGTCGCGGCGTCGGCCGGGAGATCGGCGACGGTCACCCGCTTGCCGAGGGCGGCGGTCGCGTAGCCTGCCAGGGTGGCGAGTTGGGCGTCCCGGCTGTCGACGAGGACGCCGTCGAGGTCGAAGAGCATGGCCCGCTTCACGCGGCACCGCCCCCCGGGGTGACGGCAGGTCGGCTTCGGTGAACAGCGAGCGCAGCGTGACGCGGTGGTCGGCCAGCAGCGTCCGGCCGCCGAGCGGTCGCTCCAGGACGCACAGCGCGTGGGTGACCGGTCCGCCCACCATCCGCAGGATGCGTGCCATGTGGAGCAGTTGGCCGCCGGAGCGGACCACGTCGTCGACCAGGACGATGCGGCGGCCGTCGATGGGACGGCCTTCGACCTGGTGGAACGACCCGTAGCTCTTGGGCTTGCGGCGCACGAAGACGGCGGGCAGGCCGGTGGCGGCGGACAGCGCCACGACGAGGGGGACGCCGCCGAGTTCGATGCCGGCGAGCACCTGGGCGTCGTCGGGGACGAGGTCGGCCATGGCGGTGGCGGTGTCGCGCAGGAGCGCGGGGTCGGAGGCGAGCCGGTACTCGTCGAAGTACACGTCGAGCCGGCCGCCGTCGGCGAGCTTGAACGGGGCGTTGACGCAGGCGGTTTCGGCGAGTCGGGCGGCGAGGCCGGCCGACGGGGTGCGGGTGGTCATTCTCCTCCGATCGGGGTGGTGTCGAGCGAGGCGAGGTGGGCGCGGAAGGCGTCGGCGGACTCGGCGGTGGTGAGGAAGCCGAGCGGCCGGGTCGGGGTCTCGTACAGCCACCGCTCCTCGCGCAGGAAGGCGAGCAGGCGCAGGGCCGACGCGCCCGCGAGACAGACCGGCACGGGCCGGATGGTGGTCGCGTAGTAGAGGGCGGCGGTCAGCTCGTGGAGGGTGCCGACTCCGCCGCCCATGGCGACGACCAGGTCGGCGTTCTCCAGGTAGTGGTTGAGGCGGGCGCCGGGGTCGGGCAGGTGGACGGACAGGGTGGTGTGGGGGTTGAACGCGCCCCACTCGTCGTGCTTGCCGGTCAGGGTGACGGCGGTGACCGTGGCTCCCTGGCCTCCGGCTCCGCGGGCGGCGGCCTCCATGAGCCCGTTGTAGCCGCCGTGCAGGAGCTGGTAGCCGGCCTGGGCGAGGGCCCGGCCGATCTCCTCAGCCAGCGTCTCCTCCTGGGCGGAGGCGGGGACGACGCCGCCAAAGAAGACGGCGGTCAGGCCCTCGCGGGCCCGGCTGGCGGCCGGGCCCGCGAGGTGGAGTGCGTTCACACCAGCTCCTGGTAGGTGCGGTAGGCGGCGACGGCGTCGTGCAGGCCGTCGAGCGCCTGCGGGCAGGCCCGCTCGGCCAGGGCGAGCACCCGCTCGATCGCCTCGGTGACGTCGGCCGCCTCCGGGATGGCCGGGCCGCTGATCGCGGCGTCCAGGTCGCCCAGGCAGGCGCGGCCGATCGGGGTGACGGCGATCTCCTCGCGCAGCTGGTACCAGCCCCAGAACCACGAGGCGGGGGCCAGGGCGGTCTTGACTGGGCCGGGCGCCCCGGCGAGGCCGCCGAGTACGCCGCCCTGGGGCAGAACGTGGCCGGCAACGTGCGCGGCACCACCGGCGTCTGGCTGGCCTGCCTCTCCGCCCGCGCTCACTCCCTCCTCGGCGACGGTGAGGCCACCCGCACGGCCATCCAACGGGCCGAGAATGCCCGCGCCGCCGTCGAACCCGACGACCTCGACGCCTTCGGCGGCATCATGACCTTCCCGGTGCCCCGCCAGCTCTACTACGTCGCCGAGTCCACCGTGCAGCTCGGCCAGGACGCCGCGCTCGGCGAGAGCCAGTCCGAAGCGGCCGTCGCCGCCTACCGCAGTGCCACCGAGGACGAGTGGGCCTTCGGCGACCAGGCCGGCGCCCAGACCGACCTCGCCCTCGCCCGCATCGCCCGCGGCGAGATCGAGGGCGCCGCCGAGGCCGTCCGCCCCGTGCTCAACCTCCCCGTCGCACTGAGGAACTTCGGCATCGTGAGCAGCGCCCAGCGCGTGCACGCCGCCCTGCACGGCGACGGCCGTCGCAGCGGCAGCGGTGCGGCGGCCGGTCTGCGCGAGGAAATCGAGGCCTTCACCGCCACCCCGACCTCGGTCCTCGTCCGGTGACCCCACGGATAGGCTCCGCAGCCATGAATCCTGTGCACCTGACCGGCCCCAACCTGGCACTGCGCGAAGTCGAACCCGAGGACACCGACGACCTCCTGGCCATCTACGGCGACCCCGAGGCCACCCGGCACCTCAGCTTCGAACCCCGCACCCGCGAACAGGTCCAGGCGATCACCGCCCGCTCCATCGCCTCCGCGCTGGCCACTCCGCGCACCGAGTACTGCCTCGCCATCACCCGCCTCGGCGAACAGCGGCTGATCGGCTACGCGCGCCTGGCCACCGAGCCGCAGCAGGCCGCCACCATCGGCTTCGCCCTCCACCCCGCCGCGTGGGGCAAGGGCCTCGGCATCGAGACCGTCCACCTGCTCTGCGCCCTCGGCTTCAACGTCCTCGGCCTGCACCGCATCTGGGCCGCCCGCTCCCCGCTCAACGAAGCCTCTGCCCGCACTCTTCTTCGGGCCGGCATGACCGAGGACGGCCGCATCCGGGACCACGTCTTCGTCCACGGCGCCTGGCGCGACTCGATCACCTACTCGATCCTGGAACACGAGTGGACATCGATCGACGGACTCAGTCCGGGGCGGTGATCCGGTGCTGCCCGAGCCGCACATAGTGATCCCCGGCATCGCCGGGTTCGCCCGCGGCGATGTGCCCGACCCACCCGCGACCGACGACGGCAACACCTGGGTCGACGGCTTCTGCCGGCCGTACTGCGGCCGACAGTGGACCCGTGTCCTGTGGATCGGCACCGCTACGGCCGGAGTGGATTGGCCCAGACAATGCGAAAGGCCCAGGTCGTTGACCTGGGCCTTTACCGCTGGAGCGGGCGACGAGAATCGAACTCGCGCTCTAAGCTTGGGAAGCTCATGTTCTACCATTAAACTACGCCCGCCTGACGAGCCGTCAGAGACCGCTCGATCCAGTGTCACTGTACCCCATCTGCGACGGTGGTTGCACAGGGGGCCGGGGGACGTGGCGGAGCGGGGTGGGCGGGTGTCGGAGGCGTACTGTTTGGGCCGCGTGCGAGTGCTCCGGTGGGTGGGGGCCGAGGCGGCGAGCCATGGTGAGGAATGTCCGGAACATCCCCTAATGTGACGCTGTCCCGGGGCTCGGTCGCCGGGGCGGTGAGTACGGGTGAGTACTGGGTTAGGGATGGGAAGGGGATCGATGGAGCAGCGCGCCGTCGTTCGTTGTGCCGAGGGGCACCTGTTCAGCACCACCACGTTCCCGATGCAGAACCTCGGTCCGGGTCGGCTCGGCCCCGGGCGGTTGATCCGTTGTCCGCAGTGCGGACGGATGCGGAGTTCGGTGCTGGCCGACGTGCGGGAGCTGTCGGAGCCGCAACTGGCGCGGGCGATGCGGTTGGAGGCCGCCGAGTTCCTGGCCTGACGGTCGCGGAAGGACGGAACGGGCCCCGGGCGGATTCGTCCGGGGCCCTTTCTTGCACGTAACCTCGAAGCGTGCTGCTCTCTGACAAGGACATCCGGACCGAAATCGACCTGGGCCGGGTCGTCATCGACCCCTTCGACCCGGCGATGATCCAGCCGTCGAGTATCGACGTGCGCCTCGACCGCTTCTTCCGCGTGTTCGAGAACCACAAGTACCCGCACATCGACCCCTCGGAGGAGCAGCCGGACCTGACCCGGCTGGTCGAGCCGGAGGGCGACGAGGCGTTCATCCTGCACCCCGGCGAGTTCGTGCTGGCCTCGACGTACGAGGTCATCACGCTGCCGGACGACGTCGCGTCCCGGCTGGAGGGCAAGTCGAGCCTGGGCCGGCTGGGCCTGCTCACCCACTCCACGGCCGGCTTCATCGACCCCGGCTTCAGCGGCCACGTGACCCTGGAGCTGTCGAACGTCGCGACGCTGCCGATCAAGCTGTACCCGGGGATGAAGATCGGGCAGCTGTGCCTGTTCCGGCTCTCCTCGCCCTCGGAGCACCCCTACGGCTCCGAGCGCTACGGCTCGCGCTACCAGGGCCAGCGCGGCCCGACGCCGTCCCGCTCGTACCTGAACTTCCACCAGACGAAGGTCTGACCGCAGGGCCCGCAGGGCCGGCGAGACCCGCAGGGCCGACGGAGCGCACGCACGACGGGCGGCCACCCCCATCCGAGGACGGACGAGGGGTGGCCGCCCGCGGCGTTCTCAGGCCCGCTTGGGGCTGGTGACGGCGACCAGCTCGGTGCCGTCCTCGGACAGCCGCAGCTCGGTGCGCAGCTCGGCCAGCTCGCCGAGGTGGTGCAGGTGGGTGCCGCCGCAGAAGATCTGCGCGCCGCCCTCGGGCAGCTCGCAGTGCCACTGGCGGCGGGCGGTGAGCTCGGGGCCGGGCACCTCGATGCGGACCGGGGCGTCGGCGGCGACCCAGGCGGCGAGCCGGGCGTTGACGGCCTCGGTGAGGGCCGGCAGGGCGTCGGCGAGGGCCGGGAACTCCTCGGTGGCGTCCGCCGTGAAGCCCTTCTTCTTCAGCGACTTGCCGAGCCGGTAGGTGTCGGTGCTGGCCGCGGTGTCCATCACCGAGCTCGCCATGGCGAGGCTGTCGAAGTCCGGGTGGCCGAAGGCGTCCGAGCGGCCCGGATCCTTGCGCCAGCGCGGGGCGAGCGCGGCGTTCAGGGCGAGGGCGAGCAGGTGGCAGCCGCTGTGTGAGGCGCTGAGGGCGCCCCGGCGCTCGGCGTCCACGGCGAGCGCGGCGGTGCGGCCGACGATGTCGCCGGGGTCGCTGTCCAGGACGTGGAGGACCAGCCAGGACCACTCCTCGTCGCCGCGCCGGACCGGGATGTCGGCGCCGACCAGCAGCTCCCCGCCCTCGGGGCCGACGGCGCCGGTCAGGCAGTCGACCACGGCCAGTTCGGTGCCGTCCACGGTCAGGGTGCCGTGGTCGGCCGGCTGGTCGGGCCAGGTGTGGTCGAGCGGGTGGAACGGGGTCGACTCGGTGACGACGGCGTACCGTCCGTCGGCCAGCGGGTGCACCGCGAGCACCGGGGACTCGCCGGTCACCGCCCCGGCCGGGAAGCTGACGTGGGTGGTGGGGAGGGTCATGGCCTGGCTCCGGTGAGGTAGGACGACGAGGGTGGGGCGGGCCCGGCGCTCGGCCGCGGCCCGCCCCCATTCTGCCCCTCGTCCGTGGAGGGCCTCAGCCCAGCGTCGGCAGCTTGATCAGCACCAGCAGCGCGACCAGCTGCACCGCCGAGGCGGCCGCGGCCTTGCCCCAGGGCAGGTCGTGCAGCCGCCGGACCATGCTGGTCAGCAGGTAGGCGCAGAGCGCCCAGGTGGCCCACCCGACGACCTGGACGACGACGCTGCCTGAGGGCAGCACCAGGTCGAGCAGCAGCCGGGGCGTGTCGGTGAGCCAGCCGATCAGCGCGGCCAGGCCGACGGTCGCCTTCCACGGGCCGTCGCCGCCCAGCTGGCGGGCCAGCGCGTAGGTGACCCCGCCGAAGAGCGCCCCGGCCACGGTGAAGCAGACGGCGGCGGCGAGGATGCCGGTCAGTGCCACGGTAAAGGTCGAGTTGACGATGTCGTCGTGGGTCAGCCCTATGCCGAGCACCGCGAGCGCGCCGTACAGCAGCGAGACGGTGAGGGCGGGCAGCCAGACCTGGTGGTCGCGGGTGCGGTCGAAGATCGCGGTCGGGCTGCGGAACAGGCCGGTGAACAGCTCGCGCCAGTGCGGCCGGGGCCCGGCGACGTGCGGGGCGGACTGGCCGCCGGCCCGGTAGACGGCGACGTTGTCCTGGCCGTACGGCTGCTGGTCGTAGCCCCCGTCGGGCCCGTAGCCCGCGTCCGGGCCGTAACCCTGGTCCGACCGGTAGCCCGCGGCCGGGCCGTAACCCTGGTCCGGCCCGTAGCCCCCGTCGGGGCCGTAGCCCTGCGCGGGCCCGTACGGCGGCTGCTGCCCGTGGCCGTCGTCGTAGTAGCCGTGCTCCTGGCCCGGGTGCCCCTGGTAGGGCGGCTGCTGCGGGTACGGGCCGCCGCCCGCGTACGGGTCGCCGACCGGGAAGGCCCTGGTGTTCCCGGGGCGGTCCGCCGCGTACGGGTCGTACCCGTCCCCCGCCGCCGGGCGCCCCGGCCCACCGGTGGGCCCGCCGGGCGTGCCGCCGGGACCACCGGACCGACCCGGCGCCGCCGGGTGCGGGGCCGTGAAGTACTCCGGCCCGTCCGTCGCCGCGTGCCCCCCGGGCGGCGGCGGAGGGGCAGACCATCCGCCGTGCGGACGGTTCGCGCCCTGACCGCTGTCGTATCGATTACCAGCCACGGTCCGAAGGTACCCGCCCGGCCCGGCCCGCGTCGGCCCCGGACGGACCCGGGGCCGGTTTGCAGCGAGGCTGAGACGAACGGGACCGAGGGCCCCCGCGGACGCCCCGGCCCCCGCGGGCGTTACCGCTGCGCGCCGACCGACGGCCCGTGCACCGCCGCGGCCGCGCTGGTGCCGGCCGGGCAGCCGCCCGGGCCGGCCGAGGTGCGGACGGCGCCGACCGGCAGCAGGGTGCCGCAGGCGATCCGGATGCCGTTCGGCAGCTCGTTGTCCGACTCCACGATCGCGCCGTCGCCGATCACCGCGCCGTCCAGCGCCGAGCGGTCGCCGACGGTGGCGAAGGCGCCCACGATCGAGTCCTTGACCAGGGTGTCCGGGCCGATGACCGCGCCCGGCAGGATCACGCTGCCCTCGACGATCGCGCCGGCCTCGACCACCGCGTCCTCGGCGACCACGGTGCCGCCGCTGAGCACCGCGCCCGGGTGGACGGTGGCGCCGGGCAGCAGCAGGGCGTCGCCGGTCGGGCCGGGGACGGCCGGGGAGTCGACCTTGCCGAGCACCAGGTCCGCCGAGCCGCGGACGAAGGCCGCCGGGGTGCCCAGGTCCAGCCAGTACGAGGTGTCGACGACGCCGCGCAGCAGCGCACCGGTGGCCAGCAGCTCGGGGAAGGTCTCGCGCTCGACGGACACCTCGCGGTCGGCCGGAATGCGGTCGATCACGGACCGGGTGAAGACGTAGCAGCCGGCGTTGATCTGGTCGGTGACGATCTGTTCCGGGGTCTCCGGCTTCTCCAGGAACTCCAGCACCCGCCCGTCCTCGTCGGTCGGGACGAGGCCGAAGGCGCGCGGGTCCTCGACCCGGGTCAGGTGCAGGGTGACGTCGGCCCCGGCGGCCACGTGGCCGTCGCGCAGGGCGGCGATGTCGACGCCGGAGAGGATGTCGCCGTTGAAGACCAGGACCGGCTCGTCCGGGCCGCAGGTCAGGCCGGAGGCGGCGTTGCGGATGGCGCCGCCGGTGCCCAGCGGCTCGCGCTCGGTCAGGTAGACCAGCTCGATGCCGTACGGGGTGCCGTCCTGGAAGTGGTCCTCGAACACCTCGGCCAGGTACGAGGTGGCCAGCACGACGCGGGTGACGCCGGCGGCGGCCGCGCGGGCCAACTGGTGCGCGATGAACGGGACGCCTGCCACCGGCAGCATCGGCTTGGGGGTGTGGGTGGTCAGCGGACGCAGTCGCGTGCCCTTACCACCGACCAGCATGATCGCCTCGGTCATGGTCTGCGCTGTTCCCCTTGTGGTCTCTGCGGCCCGGCCCGGTGGGCCGACACCTCGTCGTCGGTCTGGACCCGGCCGTCCGGCCGGCGCGGGTCGCCACCCGTCCGGGGCTTCCGTCCGGAACGGGTGGACCGGCACGAAGCCGGTCCGGGCCTACTGTATTTGCTTCCGACCGAATGCCCGTCCGGCGCCTGTGCGATTGCCGTCACCCGCCGTACGCCCGCCGTACCCGCGGGGGCCGTCCGCGCCAACCGAAAGCCCGGCCCGGCGGGCGCGTTCACGGCGTCCACCGGGCCGGGCAGTTGTAGCAGAACTGTCGAACAGCGGGCTCAGCGGCGGCTGTTACGCGTCCACCGTCGCGGGCTGTTCCTCGCTCCCGGCCGGCGGTTGGGCCTTCACCGAGTCGAGCAGCAGCTGGGCCACGTCGACCACCTTCAGGTGCTCCTTGGCCGCGCCCTCGTTCTTCTTGCCGTTGACCGAGTCGGAGAGCATCACCAGGCAGAACGGGCAGGCGGTGGAGACGATGTCCGGGTTGAGCGACAGCGCCTCGTCCACGCGCTCGGTGTTGATCCGCTTGCCGATGCGCTCCTCCATCCACATCCGGGCACCGCCGGCGCCGCAGCAGAAGCCGCGTTCCTTGTGCCGGTGCATCTCCTGCTGGCGCAGACCGGGGACCTTGTCCATGATCTCGCGCGGCGGGCTGTAGACCTTGTTGTGGCGGCCCAGGTAGCAGGGGTCGTGGTAGGTGATCAGGCCCTCGACCGGGTTGACCGGGACGAGCTTGCCCTCGTCGATCAGGTGCTGCAGCAGCTGGGTGTGGTGGATGACCTCGAAGTGGCCGCCCAGCTGCGGGTACTCGTTGGCGATGGTGTTGAAGCAGTGCGGGCAGGTGGCCACGATCCGCTTGACCGGGGCGTCCTCCAGGGCCGCGTTCAGCGTCTCCACGTTCTGCGCGCCGAGCATCTGGAACAGGAACTCGTTGCCCAGGCGGCGGGCGGAGTCACCGGTGCAGGACTCCTCCTTGCCGAGGATCGCGAACTTCACGCCCGCGGTGTGCAGCAGCTCGGCGAAGGCCTTGGTGGTCTTCTTGGCGCGGTCCTCCAGGGCGCCGGCGCAACCGACCCAGTAGAGGTACTCGACCTCGGCGGGGTCGATGTCCTCGCCGATCACCGGCACCTCGATGCCGGTCTCCTTCTTGAGCTCCTTGACCCAGTCCAGGCGGGCCTTGGTGGCCATGCCCCACGGGTTGCCCTTGTTCTCCAGGTTCTTGAGCATCGTCCCGGCCTCGGTCGGGAACGAGGACTCGATCATCACCTGGTAGCGGCGCATGTCGACGATGTGGTCGATGTGCTCGATGTCCACCGGGCACTGCTCGACGCAGGCGCCGCAGGTGGTGCAGGACCACAGCACGTCCGGGTCGATGACGCCGTTCTCCTCGGCGGTGCCGATCAGCGGGCGCTCGGCCTCGGCCAGGGCGGCCGCCGGGACGTCCTTGAGCTGCTCTGAGGTGGCCTTCTCCTCCCCCTCCATGTCCTTGCCGCCGCCGGCCAGCAGGTACGGCGCCTTGCCGTAGGCGTGCTCGCGCAGGCTCATGATCAGCAGCTTCGGCGAGAGCGGCTTGCCGGTGTTCCAGGCCGGGCACTGCGACTGGCAGCGGCCGCACTCGGTGCAGGTGGAGAAGTCGAGGATGCCCTTCCAGGAGAAGTGCTCGACCTGGGAGACGCCGAAGACGGCGTCGTCGGCCGGGTCCTCGAAGTCGATCGGCTGACCGTTGCTGGTCATCGGACGGAGGGCGCCGAGCGCGGTGCCGCCGTCCTCCTCGCGCTTGAAGTAGATGTTGAAGAAGCCGAGGAAGCGGTGCCAGGCCACGCCCATCGAGGGGTTGAGGCCGATGGTGGTCGCCCACGCGAACGAGATGCAGATCTTCAGCATCGCGAACAGGTAGATCAGGTTCTCCAGCGTGCCGTGCGACAGGCCGCTCAGCGCGGAGACCAGCGGGTACGAGACCAGGTGCTCCGGCCCGTACGAGTCGACGCCGTTGAGGGCGCCCTCAAGGCCGCGCAGCATCAGGATGCAGAGGCCGATGCCGAGGATCGTGTACTCGACGTAGAAGGCCTGCCAGGCGATCGAGCCGGCGAACCGGGACTTGCGGCCGGACCTGGACGGCAGGCTCATCAGCCGGATCACGATCAGGACCAGGATGCCCAGCGTGGTCAGGGTGCCGATCAGCTCGACGAAGAGCTGCCAGATCATCCAGTGGCCGATGATCGGCAGCGCGAAGTCGGCGTCGAAGAGCTGACCGAACGCGTTGACGATGGTCAGCACCAGGCTGAAGAAGCCGACCGCGACGAACCAGTGGGCGACGCCGACGACCCCCCAGCGGTTCATCCTGGTGTGGCCGACGAACTCGGTCGCGACGGTCTTCACCCGCTGGGCGGGCTGCCCGAAGCGGGTGGAGTCGTCCGCACCGGTGCGGACCACCTTGTAGATGTACAGCGCCGCACGGGCGGCGAGCGCGGTGCCGATCACGAATGTGACCAGCGAGATGACGATCGCTGCTAGCTGCATCGGCTCTCCGTCTCCTGCGGCTTTGCGGTTGAGCAGGCTCTGCGGTTCTCAGGGTCTTTGGAACTGAGTGTACTGGTCGGTAACTTGCCGGGCCGACGGCCCGGACATTACCGGTGGGCAACAGTTCTCCAGAAGATTCCCAAGCTATGGCGGCAGTCACGTGGGCGCACCCCCCGCCACGGCGTGGCGGGGGCTCCCGGGGGCTCGGAGCCCACCTCCGAGCCCCGCGGCCGAGGCTCCGGCTCAGCAAAGTTGAGCGTCTCGCACTCATGCCTGTTGACGCCGCCCATCGGGTCGTGCATCCTTGAGCCCGTAAAGCTCAACTCTTCCGTGGAGGTATCTACGATGGCACGCGCGGTCGGCATCGACCTCGGTACGACGAACTCGGTCGTCAGCGTTCTGGAGGGTGGCGAGCCCACCGTCATCACGAACGCCGAGGGTGCGCGGACCACGCCGTCCGTCGTCGCCTTCGCCAAGAACGGCGAAGTCCTGGTCGGCGAGGTGGCCAAGCGCCAGGCGGTCACCAACGTCGACCGCACCATCCGCTCGGTGAAGCGCCACATGGGCACCGGGTGGAAGATCAACATCGACGGCAAGGACTTCAACCCCCAGCAGATCTCGGCCTTCGTGCTGCAGAAGCTGAAGCGCGACGCCGAGGCGTACCTGGGCGAGACCGTCACCGACGCCGTCATCACCGTCCCGGCGTACTTCAACGACTCCGAGCGCCAGGCCACCAAGGAGGCCGGCGAGATCGCGGGCCTGAACGTCCTGCGCATCGTCAACGAGCCGACCGCGGCCGCCCTCGCGTACGGCCTCGACAAGGACGACCAGACCATCCTGGTCTTCGACCTCGGCGGCGGCACCTTCGACGTCTCCCTGCTGGAGATCGGCGACGGGGTCGTCGAGGTGAAGGCCACCAACGGTGACAACCACCTCGGTGGTGACGACTGGGACCAGCGCGTCGTCGACCACCTGGTCAAGGTCTTCCAGGCCGGCCACGGCGTCGACCTGTCCAAGGACAAGATGGCCCTCCAGCGTCTGCGCGAGGCCGCCGAGAAGGCGAAGATCGAGCTGTCCTCGTCCTCCGAGACCTCGATCAACCTGCCGTACATCACGGCCTCCGCCGAGGGCCCGCTGCACCTGGACGAGAAGCTCACCCGCGCCCAGTTCCAGCAGCTGACCGCGGACCTGCTGGAGCGCTGCAAGGTCCCGTTCCACAACGTGATCAAGGACGCCGGCATCTCGCTCTCCGAGATCGACCACGTCGTCCTGGTCGGTGGCTCGACCCGCATGCCGGCCGTCGCCGAGCTCGTCAAGGAGCTGACCGGCGGCCAGGACGCCAACAAGGGCGTCAACCCGGACGAGGTCGTCGCCATCGGCGCCGCGCTCCAGGCCGGTGTCCTGAAGGGCGAGGTCAAGGACGTCCTGCTGCTCGACGTCACCCCGCTGTCCCTCGGCATCGAGACCAAGGGCGGCATCATGACCAAGCTGATCGAGCGCAACACCACGATCCCGACCAAGCGTTCCGAGATCTTCACCACGGCCGAGGACAACCAGCCGTCCGTGCAGATCCAGGTCTACCAGGGCGAGCGCGAGATCGCCGCGTACAACAAGAAGCTCGGCATGTTCGAGCTGACCGGCCTGCCGCCGGCGCCGCGCGGCCTGCCGCAGATCGAGGTCACCTTCGACATCGACGCCAACGGCATCATGCACGTCGGTGCCAAGGACCTCGGCACCGGCAAGGAGCAGAAGATGACCGTCACCGGCGGCTCCTCGCTGCCGAAGGACGAGGTCGACCGCATGCGCCGCGAGGCCGAGCAGTACGCCGAGGACGACCACAAGCGCCGCGAGGCCGTCGAGACGCGCAACTCCGCCGAGCAGCTCGTCTACTCGACCGAGAAGTTCATCGCCGACAACGCCGACAAGCTGCCGGGCGACGTCAAGACCGAGGTCGAGACCGCCATCGGCGAGCTCAAGGAGGCCCTGAAGGGCGAGGACATCGCGAAGATCCGCGAGGCCTCGGAGAAGGTCTCCACCACCGCGCAGAAGCTCGGCCAGGCGCTGTACGCCAACGCCGACGCCACCGCCGGTGCCGCCGGCTCCGGTGACTCCGCCCAGGCCAAGGACGACGACGTCGTCGACGCCGAGATCGTGGACGACGAGAAGCCCAAGGGCGGTGCGGCATGACGGACAAGCCGCAGGGCGGCAAGCCCGGCGACGACTCCGCCGCCGAAGAGGCCGTGATCAAGGCTGCCGAGGAGGCCGCCTCGGCCGGCTCCGGGGACTCCGGTTCGGAGGAGCTCGCCGCCGCCAAGCGGGAGCTCGCCGAGCGCACCGGCGACCTCCAGCGCCTCCAGGCCGAGTACCAGAACTACCGCAAGCGGGTCGAGCGCGACCGGCTGACCGTCCGCGAGATCGCCGTCTCCAACATCCTGGAGTCGCTGATCCCGGTCCTGGACGACATCGGCCGCGCCCGCGAGCACGGCGAGGTCACGGGCGGCTTCAAGTCCGTCGCCGAGTCGCTGGAGACGGTCGTCGCCAAGCTGGGCCTGCAGCAGTTCGGCAAGGAGGGCGAGCCCTTCGACCCGACCATGCACGAGGCGCTGATGCACAGCTACTCCTCGGACGTCACCGAGGACACCTGCGTGCAGATCCTCCAGCCCGGCTACCGCATCGGCGAGCGGATCATCCGCCCGGCGATGGTGGCCGTCGCCGAGCCCCAGCCCGGCAGCCAGGCGCCCTCGGACGCCGAGGCGAAGTCCACCGACAAGGACAAGTCCGACGGTGGCTCGGACAGCTGACAACCTGTGACAGCTGACAACCAGTGCGCTGCGGAGTCGTACGCCGGCCAGTACGGCGGCCGGCTCCGCAGCGCTCTGTCAACGGTCTTACACCCAGCGGCTGTTGACAGCTCTGTGACGATGGAACTCGGGAGGTGGCGGAAGCCGTGAGCGAGCGCAGCGAGCGAACAATCGAGAGGCGCGTGAACCGCTCAGCGGCTGCCGAGCGCAGCGAGGTGGACGCATGAGTGGCAAGGACTTTGTCGAGAAGGACTACTACAAGGTCCTCGGCGTGCCCAAGGACGCCACCGCTACCGAGATCAAGAAGACCTACCGCAAGCTCGCGCGCGAGTTCCACCCCGACGCCAACAAGGGTGACGCCAAGTCCGAGGAGCGGTTCAAGGACATCTCCGAGGCGTACGACGTCCTCTCCGACGAGAAGCGCCGCAAGGAGTACGACGAGGCCCGCACCCTCTTCGCCAACGGCGGCTTCCGGGCCGGCGGCCCCGGCGGCACGGGCAGCTACAGCTTCGACTTCGGCGACCTCTTCAGCGGCAGCCAGGGCGGCGGCGGTGGCGGCGGCGGCCTCGGGGACGTCTTCGGCGGCCTCTTCAACCGCGGCGGCACCCGCCAGGCCCAGCCCCGGCGCGGCGCCGACGTCGAGACCGAGGTGACGCTCTCCTTCGAGGAGGCGGTGGACGGCGCGACCGTCCCGCTGCGGATGACCAGCCAGGCCCCCTGCCGCGGCTGCAACGGCACCGGGGCCAAGGCCGGCACCACCCCGCGGGTCTGTCCGACCTGCGTCGGCGCGGGCACCGTCAGCCGCGGCCAGGGCGCCTTCGCGCTCTCCGAGCCGTGCAAGGACTGCCGCGGCCGGGGCATGATCGTCGACGACCCGTGCCCCGACTGCCACGGCAGCGGCCGCGCCAGCTCGGCCCGCACCATGCAGGTCCGGATCCCGGCCGGCGTCCAGGCCGACCAGCGCATCCGGCTCAAGGGCAAGGGCGCCCAGGGCGAGCGCGGCGGGCAGCCCGGCGACCTCTACGTCACCGTGCACGTCGACCCGCACCCGGTGTTCGGCCGCAAGGGCGACAACCTCACCGTCACCGTCCCCGTCGCCTTCCCCGAGGCGGCGCTCGGCGCGACCATCGAGGTGCCCACGCTGAACGGCCCGGCCGTGAAGCTCAAGCTGCCCCCGGGCAGCGCCAACGGCCTCACCATGCGCGCCCGCGGCAAGGGCGCCACCCGCAAGGACGGCACCCGCGGCGACCTCCTCGTCACCGTCGAGGTCGTGGTGCCGCAGCACGTCACCGGCGACGCGCTGAGCGCCCTGGAGCAGTACCGCGAGGCCACCGCCTCCGACGATCCGCGAGCCGACCTGTTCAGGGCGGCGAAGGGAGCGTGACGACCAGATGTCCCCGATGAACCCGATCGACCCCGACACCCCGATCGGCTCCGGCCTCGGCGAGGGCCTGCCCGGCGCCGGCGCCCGCCGCACCCGCCGGGCCGCCGCGGCCCCGCCGACGTACGTGCTCACCGAGGACACCCCGGTGTACGTCATCTCCGTGGCCGCCGAACTGTCCGGTCTGCACCCGCAGACCCTGCGCCAGTACGACCGCCTCGGCCTGGTCTGCCCCGACCGCACCGCCGGCCGGGGCCGCCGCTACTCCGCGCGCGACATCCAGCAGCTGCGCGAGGTCCAGCGGCTCTCCCAGGACGAGGGCATCAACCTGGCGGGGATCAAGCGGATCATCGAGCTGGAGAACCAGGTCACCGCCCTCCGGTCCCGCGTCGCGGAGCTGGTCGACTCGCTGGAAGGCGCCGCCGCCGCCCTCCAGCAGCGCGAGGCCGCCGTCCACGCGTCCTACCGCCGCGACCTCGTCCCGTACCAGCCCCCCACCCCGCAGTCCAGCGCGCTCGTCGTCTGGCGTCCCAAGCGCTGACCTGACGGATCCACCGAGCCGCCGGCCCCTCCTCTCGGGGGGTGCCGGCGGCTCGGTGTTGGTGAGAGAGTGCTCTATCGGGCCGGCACGGTCGATCTGCGGGCGGCAAGGCACCCGGTCAGCGCCACCTAGGATTCTTGCCACAGAAGACGACAGTCGCGTTGACTACTTCCCGGTCAACACTAGGAGCCGAGATGAGTGGGCGAGAGCACGCGGGGGCTGCATTCAGCGGATCGCGCGTCCTGTCCGAGGACGCCCGAAAGCTCTACCTGCAGGCCGTCAACGAGAACGGTCGTCTCTTCCGGAGCGCGTGTCCGGCCACCAGTGTCCCGGCCCTCGATGAATTGTTGAAACTCGGACTGCTCATACCCGACAGCGACGATCCGGGCGCTTTGCTCGCGGTCGATCCGGCCCAACTCGCCGACAGTCTGAGTTCCACCTGGCAGCGTCAGGCCCTCGATCTGCTCTCCAGAGCGGTATCGCTGCCCGGCGACCTCAGCGAACTCGCCGAGGCATTTCACGCCCCCGACACGACGGGTGGGGCCATCGAATACATCCACGGGAAAGCGCGGATAAATCAGAGACTTCAGCAGTCGGCCGCCGCGGGAGTCACGGAAGGCCTGTCGATGCAGCCCGGCGGACCCCGCCCGGCGGAAATGCTGACGTCTTTCCTGGCGCGCGACCTGGAGATTCTCCGCCACGGCGCGTCGATGCGCACCATTTACAACGCGAGCACCCGCTACCACCAGGCGACCCGGGACTACGTCGCGAAGCTGACCGAGGAAGGGTGGCAGTTCCGCACCCTGGACGAGCCGTACGCCCGGCTGATCATCGTGGACCGCAAGCTGGCCGTGATTCCGGTGGTGGACGACGACCTGGCGGCGTTCATCCACGATCCGGCCATCGTCAGCTTCCTCATCGAGGAGGTCTTCGAGCGGAGTTGGAACCGGGCCCTGGAATTCGACGGGGACCGTTCCGTCCCCCAACAAGTCGTCTCCAGACTGCGCCAGACGATCATCGACCTGATGCTCGCCGGGACGAACCACCGGGTCATCGCACGACGGCTGGGCATCAGTGAGCGCACCCTGGCGCGCCACATCGCGGAACTGAGGGAGGAGTACCACGTCGACTCCCTCTTCCAGCTGGGCTACGCGCTCGGCCGGTCGACGAGACCGGAACTGGGCTGAGGGCGGCCGCCGAATCCCGCCCCACCCGGCGCGAAAGGCTCAGCCTTCACGCCCGCCCCGTCCCGATCGAGCCGTGGAACCGGATTTCAGCCCCAGTGCAGGTCGTCGGCGACAGCCGCCAGCGCACTGGTGCTCACAGCCGCGTGCCCGCCGTCGGACGGGAAGGAGACTCCGGTCAGAACCGCCATGCCGATGAGGATCGGAAGCGCAGCCTTGCAGACGAGTCGACGCAGAGACACGGACCCACCCTCCAAACTCTCGAACACCTAGGACCGAATCAATAGCACTGGCGTCCACATGATGCCGCACCTTCCGCGAGAGTGCCATCCCCACTCCCCCCGGCCGGAGCGTCATCTCTCTGCCAGGCATCCAGATGACAGGGCGGGACGCTGGACGCGGCCGCGCGCGCTGATAGACGATCAGTTCGCTCCCAATGGTCCAGCACAGATAGCGAACTTGCCGCTGTACCGTCAAATATCTGCCGGATCTCTTCCGCTCGCAGACTCAAAAACCACTGTCCTCAGCGCCCGCCGGCACCACATCACCACCCGGTCGGCCTTTCCCCGGAGTCGACATGACCGAGCCCTACCTGCGTCACCACGACAGCCAGGCCCCTGAGGGTCGGCGTGCACGTGTGTTCCTGGCCGCCCCCCTGATGCGACTGACCGGGCCGGCCGACAGTGTGGTGACGCTCGCCAGCCGGACGCGGCTGACGACGCTCCGCACCACCCTGCTGCGCAGCGGCGCCGCCGTGTACAGCGCGCACCACAGTGACGCCTGGACCGTCTCCGGCCGCGCGCCGGAGCCCCGCGTCCCCTCCGACTTCCGCGCCCTCCAGTCCGCCGACCTCGTGTTCGCCTACGTCGGGGCCCCCCTCTCGGCCGGCGTGAGCCTGGAGCTCGGCTGGGCGTCGGCGCTGCGCAAGCCCATCGTCCTCCTGGTCGACGAGGCCATCACCCACAACCCGCTGATCGCCACCATCGAGCAGGTCGCCCCCGTCCTGCCGCTGGTCTTCGACGACACCTGGTCGCAGGAGGCCCTCAACCACACGGTCGAGACCGCACTCGACTGGGCGGGCATGGCGCTCTCCCTGCGCGAGGGCTTCTGGACCGCCCCCGGCGAGCAGTTCAACGTCCCCCGGCAGCAGCCCCCGGTCCCCGGCTACTGGCCGACCGGCGCCGCCACCGGCTGAGCGACCGTCACGTCCCGGCCCGGCTGCCCGTGTCCGCCGGCCCGGTCGCAACGGCGCCTCCGCGTCGTACGGCTCACGCAGCCGGGCGAGGTGACCGGCGACGGTGCGCCCGCCCAGCCCCGTCCGGCCGGCGATCGCCCGCTGCGTGAGCCCCCGAGCGCGCGGCCGTCCGGCCTCCTCGTGGCTGGCGGGCCCCCTCGCACCGTCGAACAGCGCGACCCGGTCCACGACTTGGGCCTGCCGCCGGCGCCGCTCGAAGACGCCCAGCAGGTACGTGACCGCCGCCGGATCCTCCACCATGGCGGCGACCCCGTCGTCCGGGGTCGCCGGGATCACGGCGACGGCGCGGTCGAGCACCGGCGTCCGGCCGGAGCCGGCGCCGGGGACCCGGATCCGCGGGCCCGCTTCCGTGGCCGTCGCCGCGTCGTGGGCCCGGACGCGGCCCTCCGGCGGATCCGGAAGGTGGGCGGCGCGGAGCGCGGTGGCGGCGGGGTCAGTCACGGTGCTCGCCCCGCAGCTGCCAGCCGAGGTGGAAGAGGGTGCGGGCGCCGTAGCGGTCGCGCAGCCGGGAGATGTGGGCGGCGACGGTGCGCTCGCTGACGCCCAGCCGGGTGGCGACGGCCCGCTGGGTGAGGCCGCGGGCGAGCAGCCGGCCGATCCGGACGGTGGTGACGGACGGCGGATCGAGGTGGCCGTCGGCGGGGGTGGCGCGGGCCCAGTCGCGTTCGAACTGGGCCACCAGGAAGGCGACGGTGGTGGGGTCGGTGAGGAAGACGGCCCGGCTGCGGTCCTCGGCGGCGGGGATGACGGCCACCACCCGGTCGAAGACCAGCACCCGCTCGTACGGTTCGGCGAGGACCCGGACCTGGGCGCCCTGTCCGGTGCGCAGGGCCACCTGGCTCCGCACGGCGGGGTCGGCGAGGGTGACCGACTGGTAGACGGTACGCAGCGCGCAGCCGCGGCGGAGCAGCGAGAGGTCCTGGGCGAGGGCCATCCGAAGCCCTTCGAGCGGACGCAGCCCCGGCTGGGCGGCCAGCACCTCCTCGCGGCACTCCGAGACGAGCTCGCTGATCCGCCCGCGGACCTCGGCGGCGTCGAGGACGGCGCCGGTCCCGGGGCGCGCGGCCGAGGGGCCCGGGGGCGGGGCTCCGACCGGGTGGCGGGCCTCGTCGTAGGCGCGGGCCAGCGGGCCGAGCACGGCCGGGAGCCGCTCGGCGTGCCGCAGCAGCCGCAGGGCGCGGGTGCGCAGTTCGACGCCGATCCGGTCGCCGAGGGCGCGCGGGCCGGCGGCGGTCCAGCCGGTGGCGGTGGGGGTGAGCAGGCCGCGGGCGACGAGCGCGGCCAGGGCCGGGCGGTCGGCGGGGGCGAGGTCGTCCGGGCGCAGCCGGCCGCCGCCCCGGACGGCGACGAGGTAGAGGGCCCGCTCGGCCGGGCCCGGTTCATCGGTCATCGCGGGCGCCTCGCATCAGCCAGCCGAGTTGGAAGAGGGTCTGAGCGCCGTAGCGGTCGCGCAGCCGGGAGATGTGGGCGGCGACGGTGCGCTCGCTCAGGCCCAGCCGGGTGGCGACGGCCCGCTGGGTGAGGCCGCGGGCGAGCAGCCGGCCGACCCGGTCGGGGACGGTGCGGGCGGGTCCCTGGCCGAGGGCGGCCCCGGCGGTGTCGGCGCGGGCCCAGTCGCGTTCGAAGCCGCCGACCAGGTAGGTGATGGTGGCCGGGTCGGTGATGAAGGCGGCGGTGCTGTTGTCGTCGTTGGCGGAGATCACGGCGACGGAGCGGTCGAAGACGATCAGCCGCTGGAAGGGCTCGTCGAGCACGCGGATGAGCGAGCCGTGCCGGGTGACCTCCTCGGCGTAGGCGAGCGCGGGCGGGTCGGCGAACGCGACCGGCTGGTAGATGGTGCGCAACGAGCAGCCGCGCTGCAGCAGTTGGACGTCCTGGAGGAGGGCGACCTGGAGGGTGTCGGCGGGCCGGTGGCCGGGCTGCGCGGTGAGCACCTCGGAGCGGCAGTCGGAGACCAGCTGGGAGATCCGCTGGCGGATGTGGACGTGCCCCTCGACGTGCACGGCGGCGCCGGCCCGGTCGGTCGGTCGGGGCATCGCGTCGTAGGCCCTGGTGAGGCCGTCCAGGGCGCCCGGGAGGTTCTCCGCGCGGACCAGCAGCCGGGTGGCCTCGCTGCGCAGTTCGGCGCCGAGGCGGTCGCTGACCGAACGCGGGCTGACCGCGGTGTAGCAGCGGTCCATCCGGTTGACCATCAACAGGCCGATGTCGATGAGCTGTTGCAGCGCGCCCCGGTCGACGTCCGCGACCTCGGCGGTGGGGACGCGGCCGCCCTCGGCGATGATGGCCAGGTAGAGCTGCCGGGCGGCCTCGTCGGGTTCCTCGCCCACCGGCCCGTGGTGCGGTGTGGCCGCCGGGTCCCCCGTCACGTCGCACTCTCCCTGCCGGACGCCTGTCCCCTGGTACTGCCCGTGCTCCCCGCCGCGCGGGCCGTGGCACCGACGGGCCGGGGGCCCGCGGTACCGGTGGGCCGGTACGGCGTGATCATGGAACCGGCGGTCACGGTACCGGTTGGTGCGGCGGGCCCCCGGGCCGGGTGCCGTCGCACGCCGGTTCGTCCGGGGGCCGCCATCGGTACGCCAAGCCCAAGCGCTCCCGTCGAGGCGGAGCAGCAACGCCTCGACGGGTCCGGTCCGGAGGCCATCACCACACATGGCCCCCGGTCCGGTGCTCTTCCCCCCCGTTCCACCGGTGCGCGAGTCGCACCTGCGGTCAGCATGAAGAGCCAGCCGCCGTCATCGGGCTGCGGTTGCCCGGACGACTTGGCGTGCCTCCACCCTCACAGCGTGACGGCCGGTGAACAAGTGTCGCCCGAGTGCAGGTTCGCGCAATTGCAGCTATCTGCAGCCGGCCCGGCTTCGGCGCCCCGGGCGGTGGGGCGGACTCCGGTGGGAATCGCGGCCGGTGAGGGGTGTCGGTGCCCCCGGCGGCCGCGCCGGGCGGCCGGGCGCGGTGCCCCGGCGCTGCACGTTCCTGCACCGGCGGCGTGTTCCCGGGCCGTGCGTCGGGGCGCGACGGCGGGAGGCCTCGGACCCACCCCGGCCGTCGGACCCGCCCCGGCCGTCGGACCCGCCCCGGCCGTCAGACCCGCCCGAGCAGCCGGCCCCGGGCCAGCCCGGCCGCGGTGCCGCCCGCGGCGAGCACCCAGGCGAGCGCCAGCAGCAGGTACAGGCCGAGGGCCAGCCCGCTGAAGCCCGCGAAGCCGGTGTGCCGGGCGAGCGCCGAGGCGCCGGTGACGCAGGTGCCGACCGGGAAGGTGTACGCCCACCAGGTCATCGCGAACGGCATCCCGGCCCGCCGGGCGCGCAGGTTGGCGGTGAGCGCGACGGCCAGCCAGAGCATCGCGACGCCGATCACCGCCACCCCGTACAGCTCGGCGAGGTCGACCATGGCGGGCGCCAGCGCGGGCAGCACCGGGCGGGCGGCGTCGGCGAGCTGGTGGACCGCGGTGACGGACTGGCCGAGGGGGCCGAGCACCAGGAACAGCGAGGGGGTGAGCGCCAGGGCGGGCAGCTTGCTGTGGAACAGCCCGGTGAACACCACCGGCAGCAGCACCAGGGTGGCCAGCAGGCCGACCCCGAACAGCGCCCAGCAGCCGTACAGCATGGCCTGCTGGGGCGTCCCGGCCGGCAGGTGGGGGACGAGCGCGGGGCCGCAGGCGGAGGCGACCAGCGGGGCGACGACCGGCAGCAGCCAGGTCGGGTTGGCCTCCAGGGCGGAGACCGGGTGCCGGGTGATCATCAGGTACGGGATGCCGCCGGCCACCGCGAGCGCGTACACCGTGCCGAGGGTCCACAGCACCGCGTCCAGGGCGACCGCCGGGCCGGTGCCGATGACCCGGGAGCCGAGCAGCAGGGTGCCCAGTCCGACCGCCAGCAGCGCCATCGGCGGGCAGCCGTAGAAGACCGCGGTGGCCGGGTTGTCCAGCAGCTGGGCGCGGGCCGCCTCGCGGTGCCGGGTGAGGTGGACCAGCCGGGCCCCGACCAGCACCAGCAGGGCGGCCAGCGCGAGCGCCCACATCACCTCGCCGAAGCCGGTCAGCCCGGGCAGCCGCACCGGGAGGACGGCGGCGCCGTTCGCCAGGATCGCGGTGCCCATCACGGCGGCGTACCAGTTGGGGCCGAGCTGGGCGAGGTCCGGCCGGGGGCGGACGGCGGCGGGGCGGGCGAGGGGGCGGATACCGGCCAAAGTGGACATGCCCCTACCGTCGCCGGTGGGCCGGGCGGCCGGTAGCGCCAGGGCTCCTATGGGGGCATAGCCTGAACCTATGGCCCTCTCCTCGCACGTCCCCGAACTCGGCGCCCTGGAACTGCTGCTCGCGGTGGCCCGGCTGGGCAGCGTCGGACGGGCGGCGGCCGAGCTGGGCGTCAGCCAGCCGACCGCCAGCGCCCGGATCAAGGGCATGGAGCGGCAGATCGGCGTCCCGCTGCTGGACCGCTCGCCCCGGGGCAGCCGGCCGACCGAGGCGGGCCGACTGGTGGTCGAGTGGGCCCGGCAGGTGGTGGAGGCGGCGCAGGCCCTGGACGCCGGGATCGACGCGCTGCGCGAGCGGCGGGACGCCAAGCTGCGGGTGGTGGCCAGCCTGACCGTCGCCGAGTACCTGATGCCCGGCTGGCTGCTGAGCCTGTCCGAGGCCAGCCCGGGGACGGCGGTGACGCTGCGGACGGCGAACTCGGCGGAGGTCGCCGGGCACGTCCTGGCCGGGGACGCCGACCTCGGCTTCGTCGAGGGCCCGTCCACGCCGCCCGGGCTGGCCGGCGCCGTGGTCGCGGCGGACCGGCTGGTGGTCGTGGTCGCGCCGGGCCATCCCTGGGCCCGGCGCCCCGCCCCGCTGACCGGGGCCGAGCTGGCGGCCACCCCACTGACGCTGCGCGAGCCCGGCTCGGGGACCAGGGAGGTGCTGGAGACGGCCCTGCGGCCGTACGGGGGCGTGGCGCGGCCCCGGATGGAGCTGGCCTCGTCCACCGCACTGAAGGCGGCGGCGATGACCGGGGCGGGGCCGGTCTGCCTGAGCGAGCTGGCGGTGACGGAGGAGCTGGCCACCCGACGGCTGGTCGAGGTGCCGCTGGCGCGGGAACTGGACCTGCGGCGGCCGCTGCGCGCGGTCTGGCCGGCCGGGCAGCGGCCGGGCGGGCCGGCCCGGGAGCTGCTGGGGCTGACCCGGCGGACGGCCGTCCGGAATCCGACGAGCAAAAGTTGAGCGGAATAGACTCAACATAGTGCATGCTGTACGTAGCAGTAGTGAAGGACGACGAGGGAGGACTCCCCAGCAGTGGACGCCAGCAAGTTCACCACCAAGACGCAGGACGCCCTGGCCGCCGCGATCCGGCAGGCGGGCACGGCCGGCAACCCGGACGTCAGGCCGGTGCACATCCTGATCGCCCTGCTGGAGCAGCCCGAGGGCATCGCCCGGCCCCTGCTGGAGGCGGTCGGGGCGGACGTCGCCCGGGTCGACACCGAGGCCCGCCGCCAGGCCGCCGCGCTGCCCAGCGCGATGGGCTCGACGGTCGCCGCGCCGCAGCTCGCCCGGGACACCATCGCGGTGCTCACCGAGGCCGGCAAGCGCGCGGACGACCTGGACGACCAGTACGTCTCCACCGAGCACCTGATGGTCGGCCTGGCCGCCGAGGGCGGCGCCGTGGCCGAGCTGCTGGTGCACCAGGGCGCCACGCCGAAGGCGCTGCTCGCCGCGTTCAAGGACGTCCGGGGCAGCGGCAAGGTCACCTCACCGGACCCGGAGGGCACCTACAAGGCCCTGGAGAAGTACGGCACCGACCTCACCCAGGCCGCCCGGGACGGCAAGCTCGACCCGGTGATCGGCCGCGACCACGAGATCCGCCGGGTGGTCCAGGTGCTCTCCCGCCGGACGAAGAACAACCCGGTGCTGATCGGCGAGCCCGGCGTCGGCAAGACCGCCGTGGTCGAGGGCCTGGCCCAGCGCATCGTGGCCGGCGACGTGCCGGAGTCGCTGCGCGGCAAGCGGCTGGTCGCGCTGGACCTCGGCGCGATGGTCGCGGGCGCCAAGTTCCGCGGCGAGTTCGAGGAGCGGCTGAAGGCCGTCCTGAACGACATCAAGTCCTCCGACGGCCAGGTCGTCACCTTCATCGACGAGCTGCACACCATGGTCGGCGCGGGCGCCGGCGGCGACTCCGCGATGGACGCGGGCAACATGCTCAAGCCGATGCTGGCCCGCGGCGAGCTGCGGATGGTCGGCGCCACCACGCTGGACGAGTACCGCGAGCGGATCGAGAAGGACCCCGCCCTGGAGCGCCGCTTCCAGCAGGTGCTGGTCGGCGAGCCCAGCGTGGAGGACTCGATCGCCATCCTGCGCGGGCTCAAGGGCCGGTACGAGGCGCACCACAAGGTGCAGATCTCGGACGCCGCGCTGGTCGCCGCGGCCACCCTGTCCAACCGCTACATCACCTCCCGCTTCCTGCCCGACAAGGCGATCGACCTGGTCGACGAGGCGGCCTCCCGGCTGCGGATGGAGATCGACTCCTCCCCGGTCGAGATCGACGAACTCCAGCGCTCCGTCGACCGGTTGCGGATGGAGGAGCTCGCCCTGGAGAAGGAGTCGGACCCGGCCTCGGTGGACCGGCTGGCCCGGCTGCGGCGCGACCTCGCCGACCGGAACGAGCAGTTGAGCGTGCTGACGGCGCGCTGGGAGCAGGAGAAGAAGAGCCTCAACCGGGTCGGCGAGCTCAAGGAGCGGCTGGACGACCTGCACGGCGCGCTCGAACGCGCCCAGCGGGACGGTGACTTCGAGCGGGCGTCCAAGCTGATGTACGCCGAGATCCCGGCCGCCGAGAAGGAGCTCACCGACGCCCAGGAGCGCGCCGCCGACCAGGACGCCTCCGCCTCGATGGTCAAGGAGGAGGTCGGCCCGGACGACGTGGCCGACGTGGTCGCCTCCTGGACGGGCATCCCGGCCGGCCGGCTGCTGGAGGGTGAGAGCGCCAAACTCCTGCGCATGGAGGAGGAGTTGGGCAGGCGCCTGATCGGCCAGAAGGAGGCCGTGCAGGCCGTCTCGGACGCGGTGCGGCGCACCCGCTCCGGCATCGCCGACCCGGACCGCCCGACCGGCTCCTTCCTCTTCCTCGGCCCGACCGGCGTCGGCAAGACCGAACTCGCCAAGGCCCTGGCCGACTTCCTGTTCGACGACGAGCGGGCGATGGTCCGGATCGACATGAGCGAGTACGGCGAGAAGCACTCGGTCTCCCGCCTGGTCGGCGCCCCGCCCGGGTACGTCGGCTACGAGGAGGGCGGCCAGCTCACCGAGGCCGTCCGCCGCCGCCCGTACAGCGTGGTCCTGCTGGACGAGGTGGAGAAGGCCCACCCGGAGGTCTTCGACGTCCTGCTCCAGGTGCTGGACGACGGCCGGCTCACCGACGGCCAGGGCCGCACGGTGGACTTCCGCAACGCCATCCTGATCCTCACCTCCAACCTGGGCAGTCAGTACCTGGTCGACCCGACCACCCCGGAGGCGGAGAAGCGGGAACTGGTGCTGGGCGCCGTCCGGTCCGCGTTCAAGCCGGAGTTCCTCAACCGGCTGGACGACATCGTGGTCTTCGAACCGCTGGGCACCAACGAGCTCAGCCGGATCGTCGACCTCCAGGTGGCCCGCCTGGGCGAGCGGCTGCAGGAGCGGCGGCTCACCCTGGAGGTCTCCGAGGCCGCCCGCGACTGGCTGGCGCTCACCGGCTACGACCCGGCGTACGGCGCCCGCCCGCTGCGCCGGCTGGTGCAGTCCGCGATCGGCGACCAGCTCGCCCGGGCGATCCTCTCCGGCGCGGTGCACGACGGGGACACCGTCGTGGTCGAGCGGGACGAGGAGGGCGACCGCCTCACCGTCCGCGGCCGGGGGCCGCTGGAGAAGTAGTACGGCCGGGCGTCCGGCGCACGGGCCGCTCCCTCCGCTCCGGCGGCGGGGCGGCCCGTTCCGCTTCCGCGCCCGGCGTCACCCGGGCGGCCTCACCCGGCGGGCGTCACTTCGCCGCCTGCCGCAGCCGCCGCGTCCGGTCCCGCCGGCTGCGCGCCAGCCGGTGCAGCTCGGCCACCTGGGCGTCCGGCAGGCCCCAGGCCTGGGTCAGCAGCCGGAGCGTGGACACCCGCGGGCAGGAGAGCCCCCGTTCCAGGTCCCTGATCGACCGCACGCTCAGCCCGGTCGCCTCGCCCAGCTGCTCCTGCGTCATGCCCCGGTCCAGCCGGATGCTCCGCAGCAGCGCCCCGAGCGATGCGCCGTCCCCCGTCGCCGCTCCACCCACGCCTGTTCCCCCCTCAATTCCGGCCAGTCCACCCCAGGACGGCCCAACTCCCCCGGTCCGGCCGGGATTTGATCGAAGCGAGTGCCGTCGCACGCTAACCGCAACCGGCCGGCGCGGCAGCCGAACCGGCGCGCCGGGCGCGTGACGTGACTCACGCGCCCGGCGCGGACGGCCCGCCCCCCGCCCCGCGCACCCTGCGTGACCGCCACCCCTTGAACCCGCCGCCGGAACCGCCGGACGGCACCCGGGAGAACCGGGGGAAGAACGCCGGGAAGAACGGATGGAAGAACGGGGGGACGAACACCGGACGAAGATCCACACACCCCCGGCTGCCCCTGTGAGCGAAGCCCCGAATGAGGCAGGATGGGAGGTGGAAAGGGCGGCCTCTCATTGCCGGCCACCACGTGCACTGAGGAAGAGGACCCCCATGAGCATCGACCCGTCGTCCATCCCGTCCTTCGGCGTTCCCCAGGGCGGCCAGCCCGGCGGCCAGGGCGGTCGGCCGGCCGGCCCGCCGCCGGTCATCGTCCCGGACCAGGCCCTGGTCACCCAGCTGCTGGACCAGATGCAGCTCAAGCACGTCGTGGACGAGGAGGGCGACCTCACCGCCCCCTGGGAGGGCTTCCGCGTCTACTACATGTTCCGCGGCGAGCAGAAGGAGCTCTTCGCGGTCCGCGCCTTCTACGACCGCGCGTACCCGCTGGAGAAGAAGGGCGAGATCCTCGACCTGATCGACGAGTGGAACCGCGAGACCCTCTGGCCCAAGGTGTACACCCACACCCACGAGGACGGCGTGGTCCGCCTGATCGGCGAGGCCCAGATGATCGTCGGCACCGGCGTCAACCTGGACTACTTCGTCACCACCACCGCCAACTGGACCCAGGCCGCGGTCGGCTTCGAGCAGTGGATCGTCGAGCGCCTCGGCCTCCAGAACGAGATCGAGGGCGAGGACGGCGAGGGCACCGAGGGCACCGACGAGGCCTGATCCCGCTCCCGGCACTCCGGTCCGGCCCGCCACCGCCTCCGCGCCGGTGGCGGGCCGTTCTTGTCCCCGGCTCCCGGCTGTCCCAGGATGGCCCTGACGACGAGCCGCGAGGAGCCACCGATGGGTACCAGGCCACTGCTGAACCGCCGACTGGCCCGGATGGGCACGACGGTCTTCGCCGAGATGTCCGCGCTGGCCACGGCCACCGGCTCGATCAACCTCGGCCAGGGCTTCCCGGACACCGACGGGCCCGAGGAGGTCCGCGAGGCGGCCGTACGGGCCCTGCGCGAGGGCCGCGGCAACCAGTACCCGCCCGGCCCCGGCGTCCCCGAACTGCGCGCTGCGATCGCCGAGCACCAGCAGCGCTTCCACGGCCTCTCGTACGACCCCGACACCGAGGTGCTGGTCACCGCCGGCGCCACCGAGGCCATCGCCGCCGCCCTGCTGGCCCTGCTGGAGCCCGGCGACGAGGTGATCGCCCTCGAACCCTTCTACGACTCCTACGCGGCCTGCATCGCCATGGCCGGCGCCACCCGCCGCCCGCTCACCCTGCGGGCCCCGACCTTCCGCCCCGACCTCGACGAGCTGCGCGCCCTGATCACCCCGCGCACCCGGCTGCTGCTGATCAACACCCCGCACAACCCGACCGGCACCGTCCTCACCCCCGAGGAACTGCGCGGCATCGCCGAACTTGCCGTCGAACACGACCTGTTGGTCATCACCGACGAGGTCTACGAGCACCTCGTCTTCGGCACCGTCCACCACCCGCTCGCAGCACTGCCCGGCATGCGCGAGCGCACCGTCACCATCTCCTCGGCCGGCAAGACCTTCTCCTTCACCGGCTGGAAGGTCGGCTGGGTCACCGCGAGCCCGGACCTGGTCGCGGCCGTGCGCACCGCGAAGCAGTACCTCACCTACGTCAGCGCCGGCCCCTTCCAGTACGCCGTCGCGGAGGCGCTGCGGCTGCCCGACGCCTACTTCGACACCCTCCGCGCCGACCTGCTGCGCAAGCGCGACCTGCTGGTCGACGGCCTCGGCGCGGCCGGCTTCCGCGCCTTCACGCCCGAGGGCACGTACTTCGTCACCACCGACATCACCCCGCTCGGCGAGAGGGACGGCATCGAGTTCTGCCGCGCCCTGCCCGGCCGTTGCGGCGTCGTCGCCATTCCGAACGCGGTGTTCTACGACGACGTGGACGCCGGCCGTAGCCTGGTCCGCTTCGCTTTCTGCAAAAAGGACGAGGTTCTTCGGGAGGCCGTCACCCGTCTACAGCGCCTGTGAGGGGCCGCACGCCCCCTTTCACTCCCTTCGAACAAAAACATCCATGCCCCGACACCAGTTCTGATGGATCATCAACTTCCTTGATCGGCTTGCCTGTTTGCCTCAATCGAGACATCCTGGCCGCCCCGCCAGGCGTTCCCCCGCCGCCCTCCACGCCCCGCGCCCGGAGGGCGGCGGTGTGTGCTGCACCCGAACAGCGCACACCCGGCGCGCACGGCGCACGATCCGGTGATAGGGGCGCGCGCTGTGCAAACTCGCACATGGACTCGATCAGACCCGGGAAGCAGATGTGCTCTAAACGGTGAATGCTTGACAAAGTTGGGTAAATCACCGGCGGACCCGGCGTATTCGTGCTTCTCTGCTGCTGAATCTCCAGCCGGAATCCTTCCTTCCACGGTCGGCCGCGCCCAGGGCCGCACAGCCACGAACAGCCTCGCCATCGCCTAGGCCTAGTCGCTGCTGCTCGGCGGGCGCGCACGGAGCTGAAACGCGGAGCCGAGCATGCTCACCACACTGCAGACCTCCTACACGGACACCCGCGCCGGTGACCTCGCCTGGTGCCTCGGCGGCGACCCACTGCCCGCGCTCGCCGTCCGCGACCTGAGACTCGACGGAGGCGGCCGCCCGGGCCCGTCCGGCACCCTCCAGCTGCGCCTGCTGGGCGCCTCCCACCAGGTGGTGATCGACGCGGGCCCCGGCCGGTGCCTGGAGACCGTCGCCTGCCTGCCCGGCCGCCGCACCCCGCTGCCGGCCCGGGTGGCCAAGCAGGTCTGCGGCTGGGAGTACGAGTTCGCCGCCCGCATCGAGGCGCTGCCGCCGCACGACTTCGCGGCCCGCGCCCAGGAGCTGCTGGCCCTCGTCGAGGGGCACCCGCGCGGCCTCGCCGGGGTCTTCCCGGGCGACCCGAGCGCCTTCACCGCGCTGGTCACCCAGGGCGGCGCGGACCGGCTGCTCTGGCGCACCTGGCACGCCTACCCGCAGGAGGGGCAGCTGGTGTGCACCCGCTCCTCGCTGGTGGTGTCCGGGGGATGACCGCCCGAAGCCCGGACCGGAACACCGATCCGGCCGTAGGCCGTCCAGCGCGGGCCTGCGAATCGTACGCAGGAACGGTTCGTCAATCCGACGTCGCTCACTGTCCGTCGGATGGGCGCAGCGATCCGTCCCGCACGTCCCCTAGCGTTTGTTCGTGATCAACCATCCGGCCGGTCCGCCCGCACGCCCGCGAGTGGACCTCGACGACGGCGCCCCACCCCGGCCCGGGCGAGGCCTCGCCCCACTCCTGCCCGCCCGCCGTCCATCCCGGCTGCGCTCCCGCCCCCGGCTCGCCCGCCTGGCCGTCCTGCTGGCCGCGTTCGTCTGCGCGGCCTGCGGACTCGTCTACGAGCTCGAACTCGTGGCGCTCGGCGACTACCTGCTCGGGGACACGGTCACCCAAACCTCCGTCGTGCTCTCCGTCATGGTGTTCGCGATGGGCCTCGGCTCACTGCTCGCCAAACGGCTCACCAGCCGGCCCGCCACCGCCTTCGCCGCCGTCGAGTGCGCGCTCGCGCTCACCGGCGGACTCTCCGTCCTCGCGCTCTACTCCTGCTGGGCCTGGCTCGGCCGCTACCAGGCCGCCATGGTCGGCCTCACCTGCCTGATCGGCATCCTGATCGGCGCCGAGATCCCCCTGCTGATGACCCTCATCCAGCGGATCCGGCGCGAGGACGCCGGGCGGGCCGTCGCCGACCTGTTCGCCGCCGACTACGTGGGCGCGCTGATCGGCGGCCTCGCCTTCCCGTTCCTGATCCTGCCCGCCCTCGGGCCGGGCGACGGCGCGTTGCTCACCGGCGCCGTCAACGCCGTCGCCGGGGCCGCCGTGGTGCTCTGGCTGTTCCCCGAGGAACCGGCCCCCCGGATGCGCCGGCTGCTGTGGGGCGGCTGCTTGCTGGTCCTCGGCCTGCTCGCGGCGGCCGCGGCCGGCTCCGAGGCCGTCGAACGCGCCGCCCGGCACGCCCTGTACGGCGACCAGGTCCGCTACGCGATCCGCAGCCGGCACCAGGAGATCGTGCTCACCGGCCCCGCCGAGGGCCCCCTCCGGCTCTACCTGGACGGCCGGCTCGCGGTCTGCGGGCCCGACGAGTACCGGAGCAGCGAGGGCCTGGTCCACCCCGCCATGGCGGCCGGCCCGGACACCCGGGTCCTGCTGCTCGGCGGCGGCGACGGGACGGCCCTGCGGGAGGTGCTGCGGCACCGGGGCGTCCGCACCGTCCGGCTGGTCGACGCCGACCCCGTCCTCCCCCGACTGGCCCGCACCGACCCCGGGCTCGCCGCCCTCGACGGCCACGCGCTGGACGACCCCCGGGTCCGCACCACCGCGGCCGACCCGCTCGCCTGGCTGCGCGGCGCCGACGCCCCCGGCGGGGACGGGCCGTACGACGTGGTGCTCGCCGACCTCCCGGCCCCGGCCGACGGCGGGCCGGTCAAGTTCCACTCCCAGGAGTTCTACGGCCTCGCCACCCGGCTGCTCTCCCCCGGCGGGCGGATCGCCGTCCGCGCCGGGAGCGACCCGGACGGCCTCTGGCAGGTCGAGTCCGGCCTGCGCGCGGCGGGCCTCCAGACCGCCCCGTACGCCGTCCAGGACAGCCCCACCGCCACCTGCCGGCCCGGCCCGCCGGGCGATGCCCGGAACTTCCTCCTCGCCGCCGCCGACCGCCCCCGGCTCACCCTCGCCCCCGACGCCCCGCCACCCCGCGCCCTCACCCCCGACACCCTCCGCACCACCACCGCCCGCCTCACCGCCCTCCGCCCCACCCACCCCCCGGCCGCCCTCACCCTCCTCGGCCCACGCTGAGGGCCGCACGACGCCGTCGCCGCTCCGGCCCCGCCGAAGCGGCGACGGGGCGGAAGAGAACGGGCTCCCGGCACGCGGGTGCGGCGGGCCGCGCCACGACCCCCGCCTCCGGGCCGGGGCGGTGGTGCGACGGCCGGGGGAACAGGCGGGGTGGGGAAAATCGGATGGTGGTGGGTAGGGACCGGGCGGGGGGCAGTCGGTAGGCTCCGTGGCATGGAGCATGAGGTTGTCGTCCCGATGTCCGCCGAGCTGGTGCGGCAGGCCTTGCAGGATCCGGCGCTGCTGGCGCGGAGTGTGCCGGGGCTGAGCACCGAGCCGGCCGCGGTCGGCGCCGGTGCGGCCGAGGAGATCAGCGGCCGGCTGAAGCTGCGGGTCGGCGGCTCCACGATCACGTACAAGGGCGTGCTGTCGCTGATCGAGGGCCGGGAGGGCGTGCTGACGGTGCTGGCCGAGGGCGAGGAGGCCCGGGGCAGCGGCGAGGCGACCGCCACGGTCCGGGTCAGCGTCGCGGACGGCCCCGGGGACGGCACCGCGGCGATCCGCTTCACCGGTGACCTGAGCGCCACCGGCCGGCTGACCGAGTTCGACGAGGAGACCCTCGACGCCACCGGCCGCCGTCTGCTGGACAGGTTCGCCGCCGCGCTGGTCGCCCCGGAGGACGAGCAGCCGCAGGACCAGGACCAGGAGGAGGACGCCCCCGCCGGGGCGGACGCCGGTGTGGTCTTCATCGAGGAGCGCCAGGACCAGCCCGGTGACGACCTGGACGACGACCTCTCCGACCTGATCGCCTTCTCCGACGCCGACGCCGAGCGCTTCGGTCTGCCCACCGGTTCCGCCGACGACGAGGACGAGGACGACGTCGACGGCGAGGGCGCGGACGGCTCCGCCGAGCGGGACGGCGTCGCCGAGGAACTCCCCGCCGAGCCGCTCTTCGCGTACGAGGACGAGCCGGTGCTCTCCGGCCCGGTGCGCCGCAGCATCGTCGGCCGGTCCGCCGAGGAGGTGGACCACGCCCCGCCGCGCGGCCCGTACGCCCCGGCGCTGCCCGCCCGCAGCGCGCGGGCCCGGGCGGCGTCCCGCTGGGGCGGCGAGGCCGGTGGGATCGTGGTGCCTGGCACCGGCGGCCGCAGCGCGGTGCCGTGGGTGATCGGCGGCTCGGTGGCGCTGCTGGGCGGTGCCGTGGTGCTGGTCAGGGCGCTGCGCCGGCGCTGAGCCCGGAGAGCCGCCGGGACCACCAGGGCCTAGACTGAACGCTCATGAGCAACGACCGCGACGCCCTGCTGGCACAGATCAAGGACAAGGCCGTCGTGCACGGCAAGGTCACCCTCTCCTCCGGCAAGGAGGCCGACTACTACGTCGACCTGCGCCGGATCACGCTGGACGGCGTGGCCGCCCCGCTGGTCGGCCGGGTGATGCTGGACGCGACCTCGCACCT
Source organism: Kitasatospora sp. NPDC001132 (assembly GCF_053598415.1). Lineage (NCBI taxonomy): Bacteria > Bacillati > Actinomycetota > Actinomycetes > Kitasatosporales > Streptomycetaceae > Kitasatospora > Kitasatospora sp. NPDC001132. Next base: position 62,217 of record NZ_JBSFKF010000014.1, read on the forward strand.
GGAGTACGACGCCGTCGGCGGTCTGACCCTGGGTGCCGACCCGGTGGCCGCCTCGATGCTGCACGCCGCCGCCGCGCGCGGGCAGCAGCTGGACGCCTTCGTGGTCCGCAAGACCGGCAAGGCCCACGGCCTCCAGCGCCGGATCGAGGGCCCGGAGGTCAAGGGCCGCCGGGTGCTGGCCGTCGAGGACACCTCCACCACCGGCGGCTCGGTGCTGACCGCCGTGGAGGCGCTGCGTGAGGCGGGCGCCGAGGTGGTCGGCGTCGCGGTGATCGTGGAGCGCGGCGGCGCGGCCGCCGTCGAGGCCGAGGGCCTGGAGTACGTGACCGCGTACACCCTGGACGACCTGGGTCTCTGACCCCGCCCGGTACGACGAACGACGGAGGGCCGGTGCTGTTTCACGTGAAACAGCACCGGCCCTCCGTCGTGTCCGGCGCGGCGGGCGCCCGGCCCCGCCGGGGCCGGTGTCGGACTCAGCCCCGCCGGTGCCGGCCGTTGCCGACCTGGACCTGGCTCTCGCCGGCGGCCTCGGCACCGCCGGCCCGCTTCTTCTTCCGCTCGCGCATGACCTCGACCAGGATCGGCGAGATCGACAGCAGGACGATCAGCAGCACCGCCGGGATCAGGTACTTGTCGATCACCGGGGCGAGCGCGTCACCGAAGAAGTAGCCGATCAGCAGCATGGACTCGGTCCACAGCACGCCGCCGACCACGTTCCAGACGAAGAAGGTCCGGGCGGGCATCTCCAGGGTGCCGGCGACCGGGTTCAGGAAGGTGCGGATGATCGGCATGAAGCGGGCCAGCACCACGGCCTTGCCGGAGCCGAACTTGTTGAAGTACTCCTCCGCCTTCACCACGTACTCGCGGCGGAAGATCTTCGAATCGGGCTTGTCGAACATCTTCGGCCCGACCTTGGCACCGATCAGGTGCCCGAGCTGGGCACCGGCGATCGCCGCGATCGGGCAGCCGATCAGCAGCACGGCGATCGGCAGCTTGGCGCCGTCGCCGAGCACCGAGGAGGCGGCGTTCGAGGCGGCGACACCCGCGAGGATGAGCAGCGAGTCGCCCGGGAAGAAGAAGCCGACCAGCAGGCCGGTCTCCGCGAAGATGATCGCGATCAGCCCGATGGCGCCGAGGGACGAGATCAGGGATTTGGCGTCGAGCAGGTTGACGGCCAGCTGGTTGTAGTCCACGGGCGCAGGATAGCGGGCGCACCCTGCCGGCGAAGCGGGCGCACCGCGCCTGCGGTGCCCGGCCGGGAGCGCTCCCGGCCCCCGTCGGGGCCGCCCGGGACCCGCCCGGAGCCCGCCGTGCGCCCGTGCCGTGCGCCGTTCCGCATGCCGGGCTCCTGCTGACCTGCGGGCACGAGTCTGGGAAGATGGCACAGGCGTCCGGTCCGCAACGGCACACCACCCTCATGGCCGTACCGCGGAGGTCGCCTCGAACGTGCCGGAGAGCCACACCGCAACGCCGCGCGTCGGCGGGCCGGCACGGAGTCGTCACGAAGGCGTACACAGCGTCGGACAGCACCGTCCGTACGCCGCAACCCGACAGGAGCGGATCGCATGCCCATCGCAACTCCCGAGGTCTACAACGAGATGCTGGACCGGGCCAAGGCGGGCAAGTTCGCCTACCCGGCCATCAACGTCACGTCGTCGCAGACCCTGCACGCCGCGCTGCGTGGTTTCGCCGAGGCCGAGAGCGACGGCATCATCCAGATCTCGACCGGTGGCGCGGAGTTCCTGGGCGGCCAGCACAACAAGGACATGGTGACCGGCGCCGTCGCGCTCGCCGAGTTCGCCCACATCGTCGCCGCCAAGTACGACGTCACCGTCGCGCTGCACACCGACCACTGCCCGAAGGACAAGCTGGACGGCTACGTCCGCCCGCTGCTGGCGGTCTCCGCCGAGCGCGTGGCCAAGGGCCGGAACCCGCTGTTCCAGTCGCACATGTGGGACGGCTCGGCCGAGACCCTCTCCGACAACCTGGCCATCGCCCAGGAGCTGCTGGCCCAGGCCGCCGCCGCCAAGATCATCCTCGAGGTCGAGATCACCCCGACCGGCGGCGAGGAGGACGGCGTCACCCACGAGATCAACGACGAGCTGTACACCACCGTCAACGACGCCGTGCGCACCGCCGAGGCGCTGGGCCTGGGCGAGAAGGGCCGCTACCTGCTGGCCGCCTCCTTCGGCAACGTGCACGGCGTGTACAAGCCGGGCAACGTCGTGCTGAAGCCGGAGCTGCTGCGCGAGCTCCAGGACGCGATCGGCAAGCAGTACGGCAAGACCGACCCGTTCGACTTCGTCTTCCACGGCGGCTCGGGCTCGAGCGCCGAGGAGATCGCCACCGCGCTGGAGAACGGCGTCGTGAAGATGAACCTGGACACCGACACCCAGTACGCCTTCACCCGCCCGGTGGCCGGCCACATGTTCGCCAACTACGACGGCGTGCTGAAGGTCGACGGCGAGGTCGGCAAGAAGAACACCTACGACCCGCGCACCTGGGGCAAGCTGGCCGAGGCCGGCATGGCCGCCCGTGTGGTCGAGGCCGCCGAGCAGCTGCGTTCGGCGGGCAAGCGCCTGAAGTGATCCGCGCCGCGAGCGCGGAAGTGCCCGCCCCGAGCGTGCGAACCCGCGCCCCGAGCGTGAAAACACGGGTGCCCCCGGCGGTTTCTCCGCCGGGGGCACCCGTCACGTCGGGGGTGGTTACTGCTTGAGCTCCGCGTACGCCTCCGCACTGCTGTCCTTCAGGAACTGCCAGCAGCGGGCCTCTTCCTCGGTCTCCTTGATCGCGCCGGCCGCCCGGGCGAGCCCCGCCAGGCAGCGCAGGAAGCCGCGGTTGCCGCGGTGCTCCCACGGCACCGGGCCGTGGCCCTTCCAGCCGTTGCGCCGCAGCGCGTCCAGGCCACGGTGGTAGCCGGTACGGGCGTAGGCGTACGACTCGACGTACCGGCCGGCCGCGAAGGCGTCGTCGGCGAGCATCGCCCAGGCCAGGCAGAAGGCCGGGAACTCGGCCGCCACCTGGGTCGGGGAGGCCGACTCCTCCGCGAGCATCCGGTAGGGGCGCTCCTCCTCCGGGAGGAGGGTCGGTTCGGGACCGTCGAGAAGATTCCTGTGAATCGCCATGCCCTGAAGTCTGCCACCCGAGACGCAGGGGTCAACCGCCGTCCCGGACGGAGCACCGCCCCCGGGGCGGCGAACCTCTCCCACCAGGCACGTAGACATTCACCCGTTCGCCGTGCCAGTGTGAAGATCATGTCCGCAGCCCGATCCGTCGGCAGGCGCACCGCACCGCCCCGGAAGGGCGGTCGCCGACGCCGCCGACCGCGGCGCAGACCCGGTCCTGGCATGCTCATGGCGCTGGTGCTCTCCGCGCTGGTGCTGGGTGCCACGGCGGTCGTGCTGAACCGCCCGGGGGGAACCCCGGCCGCCACCCCGACCACCCAGGCGCGGGTCGCCCCGCCGGCCGAACAGACCGCCACGGCCGCGCCGGAGCCGACTCCGCCCCCGGACGACACCCCGCCGCCCGTGGCACCGCCCGCCCCCGCCGGCCCCGACCCCGGCCCCACCAAGGGCGCGGGCACCTTCACCGTCGCCCCCGCCACCGCCAAACCGGTCGGGCGCGGCAACGTGCGCCGCTACCGGGTGGAGGTCGAGGACGGCATCGGCATCGACGCCCCGACCGCCGCCGCGCAGATCCACGGCATCCTCGGCGACAAGCGCGGCTGGACCAACGACCACAAGAACGGCTTCCAGCTGGTCGCGAGCGGCCCGTATGACTTCACCGTGAAGATCGCCTCCCCGGCCACCGTGGACCGGATCTGCGGCGCGTCCGGCCTGGACACCCACGGCGAGGTCAACTGCAACGTCGGCAACCAGGTGCTCGTCAACTCCAAGCGCTGGAACACCGGTTCACCCCAGTTCAGCGGACCGCTGGAGGAGTACCGGGCGCTGATCGTCAACCACGAGGTGGGCCACCGGATCGGCCACGGCCACGAGAGCTGCCCGGGCGAGGGCAAGCCCGCGCCCGCGATGATGCAGCAGATCTACGGCCTCAAGGGCTGCGCGCCCAACGCCTGGCCGTACTCGGCGGAGGGCGTGTACCTCAGCGGGCCGTCCGTCCCCTGACAGGATCCGGACGGCCCGCCGGCCGAAGTCCTAGCCGAGCACCGGCAGGTAGGCCCGCAGGTCGCTGCGCTCCCCCGAGGCGGACACCTTGGCCGACTCCACCGCCGCCGCCCAGTCGAGCCGGCCGGTGGCCAGCCGGATCCAGGTCAGCGGATCGGTCTCCACCACGTTGGGCGGGGTGCCCCGGGTGTGCTTCGGCCCCGGCACCGCCTGGACCACCGCGTACGGCGGGACCCGCAGCTCGACCGCGCCGCCGGGCACCTGCCCGGCGAGGGCGTCGGCCAGCATCCGGGAGACGGCGGCGAGGGCCTGGGGGTCGTGCGGGAAGGCGTCCAGGCCGAGCGCGTCGGCCAGGTCGTCGGCGTGCACCACGGCCTCGACCAGCCGGGACACCAGGTACTCGGTCAGGAGCATCGGATGTCCGGTCAGGAAGGTGACCTTCCGCTCCGGGTCCGCCACGGCCGGCCCGTCGAGCACCGCCCGCACGGCGTCGAGCGACCGGTCGAACTCGGCGGCCACCTCCTTGGCCGAGCCGGCGAAGCCGGTCTCCGCGTGCTCCGTGGTCGCGCTGTCGACGAACTCGGCCATCGTCGCGGCCATCGCCGCGTAGTCGGCCAGCGGGAGCGCCGGCCCGTCCGGCTCCGGCGAGTTCAGCACGCCCAGCAGCTGGCTCAGCGCCAGGCTCACGTGGGTCACCAGCTCGCGCACCTTCCAGGCGCCGAGCCGGGTCGTCCGGTCGAGGTCGGAATCCGTCAGCCGGTGCACGACATCGCGCACCGCCTCGCTCTGCGCCACCAAGGCGGCGCTCACCTTCTGCGGCTGATACGTACGGGACTTGGCAGGCATGGGCGTCAACATACGCCGAGGGGCGGGTGGTTCACCAGAGAACCGCCCGCCCCTCAGGAACCGTGCGTCAGGCCAGCAGGGCCTCGATGACGCCGGTGTGAGCCTCCGTCAGTTCCGCCAGCGAGACGCTGAACTGGCCCTGGACGTCCAGGCTGTCGCCGTCCACGACACCGATCCGGGTGGCCGGCAGGCCGCGCGCGGTGCACATGTCGTTGAACCGGAGCTCCTCGCTGCGCGGCACCGCCACGACGGCGCGGCCGGCCGACTCCGAGAACAGCAGGACGAACGGGTCCTGGCCCTCGGGCACGACGATGCGCGCACCGTGACCGCCCTTGAGGCAGCTCTCCACCAGCGCCTGGCCGAGACCGCCGTCGGACAGGTCGTGCGCGGCGTCGATCATGCCGTCGCGCGAGGCGGCGATCAGGATCTCGCCGAGCAGCCGCTCGCGCTCCAGGTCCACCTTGGGCGGCAGGCCGCCGAGGTGGTCGTGGACCGCCTGCGACCAGGCCGAACCGCCGAGCTCGTCCGCCGTGTCGCCGAGCAGGTAGAGCAGCTGCCCCTCCTCGGCGAAGGCCAGCGGGGTGCGCCGGGTGACGTCGTCGATGACGCCGAGCACCGCGACCACCGGGGTCGGGTGGATGGCGACCTCGCCGGTCTGGTTGTACAGCGAGACGTTGCCGCCGGTGACCGGGGTGCCGAGCACCAGGCAGGCGTCGGCCAGGCCGCGGGTGGCCTCGGCGAACTGCCACATCACGTCCGGGTCCTCGGGGGAGCCGAAGTTGAGGCAGTCGGAGACGGCGAGCGGCTTGGCACCGCCGGCCGCGACGTTGCGGTACGCCTCGGCCAGAGCCAGCTGGGCGCCGGTGTACGGGTCCAGCTTGGCGAAGCGGCCGTTGCCGTCGGTGGCGACCGAGACGCCGAGGTTGGTCTCCTCGTCGATCCGGATCATGCCCGAGTCCTCGCCGGAGGCGAGCACCGTGTTGCCCAGCACGTAGCGGTCGTACTGGTTGGTGATCCAGGACTTGGAGGCCTGGTTCGGGTGGCTGGTGACCTTCAGCAGGTCGGCCTTGAGGCCCTCGCCGGTGGTCGGGCGGGCCAGCCGCTCGGCGGTCGGGGCGTCGGCCTGCAGCGCGTCCTGCCAGCTCGGACGGGCGTACGGACGCTGGTAGGTCGGGCCCTCGTGGGCGACGGTGCGCGGCGGGACGTCCACCACGAGCTCGCCGTGCCAGTAGATCTCCAGGCGCTCGCCGTCGGTCACCTCACCGATGACGTTGGCGATGACGTCCCACTTCTCGCAGATCTCCAGGAAGCGGTCGACCTTGTCGGGCTCCACGATCGCGCACATGCGCTCCTGCGACTCGCTCATGAGGATCTCCTCCGGCGAGAGCGTGTGGTCGCGCAGGTGCACGGTGTCGAGCTCGATCCGCATGCCGCCGGAGCCGGCCGAGGCCAGCTCGCTGGTGGCGCAGGAAAGGCCGGCCCCGCCGAGGTCCTGGATGCCCTTGACGAGCTTCTCCCGGAAGATCTCCAGGGTGCACTCGATCAGGAGCTTCTCCTGGAACGGGTCGCCGACCTGGACGGCCGGGCGCTTGGCCGGCTTGGTGTCGTCGAAGGTCTCGGAGGCGAGCACCGAGACGCCGCCGATGCCGTCGCCACCGGTGCGGGCGCCGTACAGGATGACCTTGTTGCCGGCGCCGGAGGCCTGCGCGAGGTGGATGTCCTCGTGCTTCATGACGCCCACGCACAGCGCGTTGACCAGCGGGTTGCCCTGGTAGCAGGAGTCGAAGACGACCTCGCCGCCGATGTTCGGCAGGCCCAGGCAGTTGCCGTAGCCGCCGATGCCCGCGACGATCCCGGGCAGCACGCGCCGGGTGTCCGGGTGGTCGGCCGCACCGAAGCGCAGCGGGTCCATCACGGCGACCGGGCGGGCGCCCATCGCCAGGATGTCGCGCACGATGCCGCCGATGCCGGTGGCCGCGCCCTGGTAGGGCTCGATGTACGACGGGTGGTTGTGCGACTCGACCTTGAAGGTGACCGCGTAGCCCTGGCCGACGTCGACGACGCCGGCGTTCTCGCCGATGCCGACGAGCATCGCGTCCGAATCCGGCTTCTTCTCGCCGAACTGCTTCAGGTGGACCTTGCTGCTCTTGTACGAACAGTGCTCCGACCACATGACCGAGTACATGGCGAGTTCGGCGCCGGTCGGGCGGCGGCCGAGGATCTCCCGGATGCGGGCGTACTCGTCCTGCTTGAGGCCGAGTTCGGCCCAGGGCTGGGCGGCGTCCGGGGTCTGCTCGGCGATCTTGACGGTGTCGAGGCTCATCAGGCGTTCACCAGCTGCTTCAGGACGGAAGTGAAGAAGCCCAGGCCCTCGGTGGTCGGACCGGTGAGCGGCTCCACGGCGTGCTCCGGGTGCGGCATCAGGCCGACGACATTGCCGGCGGCGTTGGTGATGCCTGCGATGTCGCGGTACGAACCGTTCGGGTTGACGTCGAGGTAACGGGCGACGACCCGGCCCTCCGCCTCCAGTTCGTCCAGCACCCGCTCGTCGGCGACGAAGCGGCCCTCGCCGTTCTTCAGCGGGACGACGATTTCCTGGCCCGCCGAGTAATCCCGGGTCCAGGCGGTGCCGGCGTTCTCGATGCGCAGCTTCTGGTCGCGGCAGATGAAGTGCAGCGAGTCGTTCCGGTGGAGCGCACCGGGCAGCAGGTGCGATTCGCACAGCACCTGGAAGCCGTTGCAGATACCGAGCACCGGCATTCCGAGCTTCGCCTGCTCGATGACGGTCTCCATCACCGGCGAGAAGCGGGAGATCGCACCGCAGCGCAGATAGTCGCCGTAACTGAATCCGCCCGGCAGGACGACGGCGTCGACCTGGTGGAGATCCTTGTCACGGTGCCAGAGGGCGACCGGCTCGGCGCCGGCGAGACGGACCGCCCGCTGGGCGTCGCGGTCGTCGAGGGAGCCGGGGAAAGTGACGACGCCGACGCGGGTGGTCACTTGCCCTCCTCCTCGACCCGGACGGTGAAGTCCTCGATCACGGTGTTGGCGAGAAAGGTCTCGGCGGCTTCGCGGATACGGGCGAGCGCCGCGTCGTCGACCGGGCCCTCCACATCCAGCTCGAAACGCTTGCCCTGGCGGACGTCGGCGATCCCGGTGAATCCGAGACGGGGCAGTGCGCGCTGCACCGCCTGTCCCTGGGGGTCGAGGATCTCCGGCTTGAGCATGACGTCGACTACGACGCGTGCCACTGGCACTCCCGGTGGTGTCTTCGGTGAGGCGGGGGAACCCCAGACTACCCGTGGTTTCGGGCAGGATTGCTGGCCGGGGATAGCGACGCGCGTAGACTCCAGACCCTTACGCCGCAAGGGATCCAGGCCCCTCGCCACCGACCCGGGCCGACCGGTTTCCCCGGATTCGGGCCCCGGAACGACGCCGCCGGGAGAACACCCGAATACGGCACTTGGGGACAGATCCGCCCGTCCCGCACATCGGTATCCCGCAGTCCCGCGAAGAGACGTGAATATCCGGAAAAAAATGCCGGACTCTTCGATTTCGGCCCCCTTCGGGTGCAGAATAGGGGCCACCTGTCGCGGCAAGTGCTGCGTATCAGGCGGGCCACCCGGCCTGCCCGTACGTGCTTGCGCGAGTTGGTGCACATCAGGCCTCGGTACCCCCTCGGACCGGCGGCCGAATTGCCCGAGAGGATTGACACCCATGGCTCAGCGTGTAGTTGTCACGCTCTCCGACGACCTGGACGGCGGCGCCGCCGCGGAAACCGTCCACTTCGGCGTCGACGGGAAGTCGTACGAGATCGACCTGTCCGTGGACAACGCGGAAAAGCTGCGGGAGGCCCTCGCGCCGTTCGTCGCCGCCGGCCGCCGCCAGAGCCGCACCGGAAAGTCCTTCCGCCGCACGGCCCTCACCCCGGACCCAGCCGCCGTCCGCGCCTGGGCCCTGTCCCGCGGGATGGAACTGCCGGCCCGCGGCCGCATCCCCAAGCACGTGTACGAGGCGTTCGCCGAGGCGAACTGAGCCCCGCGGGGACACCGCTCCCCGGTCGCCCCGCCCGCCCGGACCGAAAGGGTGGGGCGACCACCCCGAAAGATGCTGTAGAGTATTCCTCGTCGCCGCAACGGAGAGATCCGAAGAGGCGGCGGGTGCCCCACCAGGCACCATGCGGACGTGGCTCAGTTGGTAGAGCATCACCTTGCCAAGGTGAGGGTCGCGAGTTCGAATCTCGTCGTCCGCTCGCAGTGCGCGAGCACAGCACAACTCAATAGTTTGACCTGCGGACGTGGCTCAGTTGGTAGAGCATCACCTTGCCAAGGTGAGGGTCGCGAGTTCGAATCTCGTCGTCCGCTCCGATACGAAGGGCCCCCTCGGATGAGGGGGCCCTTCGGCATTCCCCGGCAAAACGACCCATGACATTTGTCATCGCCGACCCGTGCATCCGCACCGCGATGTCATGACGGCGCGCACTGCCCGCGCGGCCCGGTCGGCGGAAGGCTTGAGGCATGGAAACGAGCCGGCCCTCCCGCCCCAGCGACGACGTGATCGAGGTCACCGACCTGCACCGCCACTACGGCGGCGGCACCTCCGGGTACCACGCCGTGCGCGGCGTCGACCTGACCGTCCGCCGCGGCGAACTGTTCGCCCTGCTCGGCACCAACGGGGCCGGCAAGACCTCCACCATGGAGGTCATCGAGGGCCTGGCCGCCCCCACCGGCGGCACCGTCCGGGTGCTCGGCCGGGACCCCTTCAAGGAGCGCGCCGCCGTCCGCCCGCGGATCGGCATCATGCTCCAGGAGGGCGGCTTCCCCGGCGAGCTCACCGCCGCCGAGACCGGCCGCGCCTGGGCCGGGATGACCAGCGGCGCCCGCCCGGTGGCGGAGGCGCTGGAGCTGGTCGGCCTCGGCCACCGCGCGAACGTCCGGGTCAAGCAGCTGTCCGGCGGCGAGAAGCGCCGGCTCGACCTCGCGATGGCCCTGCTCGGCCGCCCCGAGGTGCTCTTCCTGGACGAGCCGAGCACCGGTCTCGACCCGGAGGCGCGCGCCGCCGTCTGGCAGCTGGTCCGCGAGCTGCGCGCCCAGGGCACCACGGTGCTGCTCACCACGCACTACCTGGAGGAGGCCGAGGAGCTGGCCGACCGGCTGGCCATCATGCACGGCGGCCGGGTCGTCACCTCCGGCACCGTCGCCGAGGTGATCGCCGGCCGACCCGCCCGGATCAGCTTCGAGCTCCCCGACTTCGCCGGGACGGCACTGCCCGTCCTGGCCGGGGCCGAGATCGGCGTCGAGGGCCGCAGGGTCACCGTGCAGACCCTCGGGCTCCAGGACACCCTGACCGACCTGCTCGGCTGGGCCCGGCAGCACGGGATCGCGCTCGGCGCCCTGGACGCCCGCAGCGCCTCGCTGGAGGAGGCCTTCCTCGCGATCGCCTCCGAGGCCGCCCACCAGAACCCCCCGCAGGCGCCCGCCGCCACCCGCCCCGCCCGCCGCCGCCTGATCGGATCCGCCCGATGACCACCGCCGCCACCGCCACCGCCACCGCCACCGCCGGTCCGCAGAGCACCACCGTCCGTCGACTGCTCGCCCTCGGCCGGGCCGAGGCCACCCTGCTGATGCGCAACCGCACGGCCCTGTTCACCGCCCTGGTGCTGCCGCTGGTGCTGGTCTTCACCCTCCAGGGCGTGCTGTCGAAGCAGGCCGAGTCCAACCCCGGGCTGGACGTCGACTCGCTGCTGGTCTACGGCTCGGTCGGGATGATCCTGGCCTTCGTCGTGTACTACAACCTGACCGCCGCGTACGTCGGGCGGCGCGGTGAGCTGGTCCTCAAGCGGCTGCGCACCGGCGAGGCCCGGGACATCGAAATCCTGCTCGGCACCGCCGTCCCCTCGCTCGCGCTCGGCCTGATGATGGCCGCCCTGATCGGGATCGGCGGCAGCCTCGGCCTGCACCTGGCCGTGCCGGTCAACCCGGTGCTGATGCTGGTCGGCCTGCTGCTGGCACTGGCCACCATGATCGCCCTGGCCGCGCTGTCCAGCGCCTTCACCAAGACCGTGGAGAGCTCGGGCATCACCACCCTGCCGATCATGCTGGTGATGCAGCTCGGCTCCGGCCTGTTCGTCCCGCTGGAGGTCATGCCCAAGCAGCTGGCCGACATCTGCCGCCTGCTGCCGACCACCCCCGCCTTCCAGCTGATCCGGGTCGGCTGGTTCGGCACTGACGGCTCGGCCGCCGCGACCGGCTTCGCCGGCTCCTGGGGCGCCGCCGGCTCGCACCTGGTCACCGGGACCATCTGGCTGGGCCTGGCCGTCTGGGGCGCGGTGCGCTACTTCCACTGGGAGCCGCGCCGCTGACCCGAAGGGCACCGCGCACGGAAGGCGTTCATCCGTCGGATGAACGCCTTCCGTGCCTCTGATATGAAGACACCGGCAAGATCGTGATCGAACTGGGGCGGAAGAATTGAGAATGCGGTCACCGCTTCGCAGCTGGACGAGCCTGAGCAAGCCCCGGCGCACCGAGCTGTACTTCCGCTGGTCGCTCTACACGCTGCCGCTGCTGCTGCTCCCGATCACCCTGCTCTCCGCCGGGGCCCGGGCCGACCTGCCGGACTCCGTCGGGACGGTCCGGATCGCCCTGCTGGTCTCGCTCGCGTCGACGCTGCTGGGCCTGCGGGCCTGCCGCACCTCGCTCGACCACTACCTGAAGCGCCCCACCGACCACCTGCGGTGGCTGGCCGTCAACGGTGCGTTCGCGGTGGCCGGCTCCTGGGCCGTCCTGCTGCTCGGACCGCACGCCGACGGGGCGGACGGCCGGTCCGGGATGGCGTTCACCTCCACGATGGCGGCCCTCCTGCTCGCCGTCGCCTTCGGCCCGGCGTCCATCGGACTGTCGATCGCCCAGGCCTCGCTGGCCGCCCTCGGCGGGTTCCTGCTGACCGCGCCGGCGATGGTGCTGGCCGGGTACGGCCTCGCCGGTACCGCCGGGCTGCTGATCGGCTGCCTGGTCATGCTGCCCATCCTCGGCGGGACCTGCCGCAGCTTCGCCTGGCTGACCTCGGTGGTCTGGGAGCTGGACGCCGCCCGCGAGGCCCAGTCCCGGCTGGCCGTCGCCGAGGAGCGGCTGCGCTTCTCCCGCGACCTGCACGACGTGATGGGCCGCAACCTCACCACCATCGCGCTCAAGAGCGAGCTCGCCGTCCAGCTCGCCCGCCGGGGGCGCGAGGAGGCCGCCGACCAGATGGTCGAGGTGCAGAAGATCGCCCAGGAGTCGCAGCGCGAGGTCCGGGACGTCATCCGCGGCTACCGCACCGCCGACCTGCACGCCGAGGCGATCGGCGCCCGGGCGGTGCTGCGCTCGGCCGACGTCGCCTGTGAGATCGACCTCGGCGAGCACGCCGACGAGCTGCCGCCCCCGGTCCAGTCGGTGTTCGGCTGGGTGATCCGCGAGGCCACCACCAACGTGCTGCGGCACAGCGAGGCCGGCCGCTGCCTGATCCGGCTGCGGACCGAGGACGGACGGGCCGTGCTGGAACTGGAGAATGACGGGGTGCCCGACGTCCCGCTCCCCTCCCAGGGCAGCGGCACCGGGCTGCGCGGGCTGCGCGAGCGGCTCGCCGCCCACGACGGCGAGCTGACCGTACCGGCCGCCGAGGCGGGCGTCTTCCGGATGCTCGCCACCGTCCCGCTCCCCCGCTGAGGAAGGCCCGCCCGATGACCGAGAACGCCGCGCCCGTCCGTGTCCTGCTCGCCGACGACGAGCACCTGATCCGGGGCGCGCTGGCCGCGCTGCTCTCGCTGGAGGACGACATCGAGGTGGTCGCCCAGGCCGGCTCCGGTCCGGAGGCGCTGGCGATGGCGCTGGCGCACCGCCCGGACGTCGCGGTGCTGGACCTCCAGATGCCGGGCAAGGACGGCATCGAGGTGGCCGCCCAGCTGCGCGTGGTGCTGCCGGACTGCCGCTGCATGATCGTCACCGGCCACGGCCGCCCGGGCTACCTGAAGCGGGCGCTGGAGGTCGGGATCCGCGGCTTCCTGCCGAAGACCGTCTCGGCGGCGGACCTGGCCGGCATCATCCGCACCGTGCGCTCCGGCGGCCGGTACGTGGATCCGGAGCTGGCGGCGGACGCGATCAGCGCCGGCGAGAGCCCGCTGACCCCGCGCGAGACGGACGTCCTGGAGCTGGCCGCCGACGGCACCACGATCGCCGGGATCGCCGAGCGGGCCTCGCTCTCCCAGGGCACCGTGCGCAACTACCTGTCCTCGGCGGCCACCAAGCTGGGCGCGGAGAACCGGCACGCGGCGGTGCGGATCGCCCGCGAACACGGCTGGATCTGAGGGATCCCCGGCGCTCGCGGGCGGTCCGGACGGACTCAGGCCCAGGTGGTCCCGGTGAGCCGCTCGTACACCTCGATGTACTTGGCGCGGGTCCGCTCGACGATCTCGGCCGGCAGCGCGGGCGGCGGCTGCTCGCTGTGGCGGTCCCAGCCGGAGGCCGGGGAGACCAGCCAGTCGCGGATCAGCTGCTTGTCGAAGGACGACTGCGAGCGGCCCGGCTGGTAGTCGTCGGCCGGCCAGTAGCGGGAGGAGTCCGGGGTGAGCACCTCGTCGCCGATCACCAGCTCGCCGTCCAGCAGGCCGAACTCGAACTTGGTGTCGGCCAGGATGATGCCGCGCTCGCGGGCGATGTCCCGGGCCCGGGCGTAGACGTCCAGGGTGGTGCGGCGCAGCTGGGCGGCCAGCTCGGCGCCGATCCGGCGGGCGGTCTCCTCGTAGGAGACGTTCTCGTCGTGCTCGCCGACCTCGGCCTTGAGCGCCGGGGTGTAGATCGGGCCGGGCAGCTCGGAGCTGTTCTCCAGGCCCTCCGGCAGCGCGATGCCGCAGACCGTGCGGCTCTCGTTGTACTCGGCCAGGCCGGAGCCGGCCAGGTAGCCGCGGGCGACCGCCTCGACCGGGACCATCTCCAGGCTGCGGCAGACCAGCGTGCGGCCCTTCCAGTCGGCCGGGGCGCCGACCGGGACCTCGGTGGAGATCACGTGGTTGGGGACGATGTCGGCGATCCGCTCGAACCACCACAGCGACAGCTGGGTGAGGATGCGGCCCTTGTCCGGGATCTCGTTCGGCAGCACCCAGTCGTGGGCGGACGTCCGGTCGCTGGCCACCATGACCAGTTCACCCGACTCGGTGCGGTAGAGGTCGCGCACCTTGCCGGTGTGCAGGTGGACCAGGCCGGGTACCTGGACCGGCTCGGGCTTGGTGACAAATCCGCTCAAGGTGTTCAGTCCTCAGGGGTCGTTCGCGGGCGGGGGCACCGCGAAAGGGGAGGTCACTGCCCCCGCAGTCTTTCACGGCCGCCGAACACCGGTTCCCCGGCCACCGTCCGCCGGTTCCCGGGCCGCCGGTTCCCCGGCCGCCGCGCTAGTTCTTGCAGAGCCGGTCCAGCAGGTTGGCGGTGGCCCGCTGGATCCGTTCGTCGGTCAGGCCGGGGCGCCCCAGCGCGGGCGACCAGGCGAAGGTGCCGGCCGCGAAGACGTACGCGCCGCTGGGCGCCCGGTACAGCGAGGTCTCCTGGAAGCGGGTGCGGCCGGACAGGTCCTGATAGGGCGAGTGTGCCAGCAGCACCCGCTCGATGTGGTCCGGCAGGGCCACCTTGGGGTAGTAGCGGTCGGCCTCACCGGCCACCAGCCCGGGCAGTTCGTCGCCCTCCTGGAGACCGGTGCCGTCCCAGAGCCAGTGCGCGGTGTGCCGGGCGACCAGCGGGACGGGCGCGGCGACCCGCCCCGAGTACTGCACCCCGAGCAGCTGCTGCTCGGGCTCGCCCGCGTCCCGCCACAGCGCGCTGGCCGCGCCGGGCGCCCCGGCGGCCGGGCTGCCGGGAGGGACCTTCTGCCGCTTGCGGCAGTTGAGCAGCCGGTTGGGCTCGCCGGAAGCGGCGGCGGACAGTTCTACCCGCCAGTACATGGTGTTGGCGGAGAGGAACACCAGCGAGGTGCCGCCGTCCCTGGCCCGCTCGGCGGCCCGGCGCATCGGCTCGGACCAGTACTCGTCGTGGCCGGGGAAGACCAGCGCCCGGTGCCGGGACGGGTCCACCAGGCCGGCGTGCAGGTCGGTGGCGGTCGCGTACGAGAGGTCGTAGCCGTAGCGCTCGGCCCAGCGGATGAAGTCGTACGCGTGGCCGACGTGCAGCGGCAGTCCGGCGGTGGCGTGCGGGCGGTCGAAGGAGACGGTGACGGCCGCCTCCGGCTCCCCGACCAGGCCGCCCCGGCCGTCCCAGGCGTGGTAGAGGCTGGCGCCGGTGCGGCCGTCCTCGGGGAACAGGTTGTACGCCTGCCAGGTCACGTCCGGGAGCACCAGGAGCAGTTCGGCGGTGTGCGCCCGGTCCTCGAAGTCCCGGACGGTGAACGGGATGTGGCTGCGGTGCAGCATGTCGGCGGTGGTCAGCACGGCGACGTACGAGCCGGGCTTCCAGTGCACCGGGATCTGGAGCCGCCAGGAGTGCCACCAGTGGTGGCAGGAGACCGTCCGGTCGACCACCAGCGGGGCGGGCTGGGCGAGGCCGGAGATCAGCGGGCTGGACGTCATGTGGCGGGCGTTGTCGCCGCCGTAGTGGCCGATCCGGAAGACGTCCACGGTGAACTCGCGGGGCGGGTTCACCGTGACCCGGAAGTCCACCGAGCCGCCGGGGCGGACCACCCCGGCCGAGGCGAAGCCCTTGATCTGCTGGTCCACGTCGTTGGCGCCCTGGGGGCTGCCGACCGTGGGCTTGGGCCGGGCCCCCGCGGCCAGCGGCTGTTGGCCCGGCGCGTCCACCGAGACGTACCAGGGGACGGCGCCCTCCGCCCCGGCCAGGTACTGGTCCGGGCTGCGCAGCCAGGGCAGCGGGCCCTGGCCGAAGGGGTCGGAGACGCTGTAGGCGTGCGTCCCCGACTCCCAGCGGCCGTTGAGTTCGGTCCCCACGCGCCCCTCCCAGGTGCACTTCCGCCCGGTTGGCACGTGCCCCCCGGATGTGCGTGCGGTCTAATACACCACAGACTGCTGGCGCAACGTCACCCTCCGGTAGCGATTGGTGCAGGGAATCTCGCGCGCCTCCCGGACAGGGCCTCCGGCCTGCGAAGACTCCCGGCGGCCGACCCATTTGGGGGCGCGTACGGGAGTGCCGAGCGCCCTCCCGGGACGCCTGGGACGTCAGAGGCGGACGGGCTTCTCGAGACGGACGTCGGCGGCGTCCAGCCAGGCGCGCAGCGGACCGTCCTGGCCCTGTTCGACGGCCTGGGCGACCGGGCCGGCCAGGTCGGTGCGGCGCACCCCGCCGAGCAGCAGCACCGGGCCGTCCAGCCAGTCCAGGCCGGGGGTGCCGCCCGCGGTGTCCACGGCGGCGCAGCAGACCATCGCGGTGACGTGCTCGACCAGCAGGTCGCGGCCGCTGCGCTCGGGTTCGAGCAGCGGGGCCGGGGCGGTGGTGCGGGCCAGCTGGGCGGCGAGCGCGGCGGCCAGCAGCTCGCCGTCGCCCTCGGCGAGCCGGCCCAGCAGCCGGGTGAGGGTCGGGGCGCCGGGGCGGGCCTGCGGGGCGAGCCGGTCCAGGGCGGTCTGCAGGGCGGCGGCGCCCGCCCGCCAGCCGGCGTCCACCGCCTCGGCCGGGTAGTCGGCCCACTCCAGTTCGTGCCAGACGCCGGCCGCCGGGCGGCCGAAGAACAGTTCGGCGGCGAGCCGGGAGACCGCCCGGTCGACGGTGCCGGGCTCCTCCAGCAGGTCGCAGGCGGGGCGGTCACCGAGCCTGCTGCCGTAGCCGTCGGCCAGCCGGTCGCGCCGGGACAGCTCGGTGAGCGCGGAGACCACGCCGGCGTTGAGGTGCGCCGGGTGACGGCCGAGCCGCCAGGCGGGCAGCGCCACCCTGGTGAGCAGCCGGTCCCAGCCCGCGTAGGCCAGGCCGACCTGTTCCTGGGCGGCGATCCGCAGGCCGTAGTCGACCGTCCTGGCATGCTCGGAGGCCCAGCTCGCGACCGAGCGCTCCAGCTCGGCGGAGTGGCCCCGGCAGGCACCGAGCAGGCGGCGGACGATCCGGCGGACGACCCGGTCCGCGAACGCGGCCGGACCGCGCCGGGGCGGCCGGGGCGGGGCGGCCAGGGAGCCGCCGCCGAGGCCGGGGGCCGCGCCGCCGCCGGAGTCCAGGCAGGCGTCCAGGCTGCGCAGGAAGCGCCGGGCGGCGGCGATCTCCGGGTCGGCGGAGGCGGCGGTGCCGGCCACCACGGGGGCGAGCAGGGCGCGCAGTTCGCCGGCCCGCATCCACCACAGGAAGGGCGAGCCGAGCACCAGGACGGGAGCGGGCGCCCCGGGGGCGCCCTTCGGCGGACTCGGTGCGGCCGTCCGCCGGGCCTGCGGGAGGTCCTCCAGCCAGCTGTCGCAGTCCGGGGTGAGGGCGACGGCCGAGGGCGCCGGCACGGCCAGCCGGTCCGCCAGCTCGTCGATCAGCCGGTACAGCTCGGGGGCCTCGGCCCGGTCCAGCGGGACGGCCGGGGTGCGCGGCGGGACGGCCCGGCGCAGGGCGCGGGCGGTGAACCCGGCCACCAGGAGGGTCAGCGCGGCGATCGCGCAGACCGCCCAGCGTGCGGCGTCCCAGCCCGCCGCGTCGGCGGCCCCCGGCGCACCGATCCGGCCGGTGAACCGGCCCGCGAGCAGGACCACCGCGACGGCGGCGGGCAGGGCGGCGGCGGCCCGGGCGAGGCCTCGGACCCGCAGGACCGCCTGGGCGTGAGCGCGCGCGGTGTCGACTGCGGCCATACGGTGCGGCACCCCCTTCGGAGCCCTCGGGCGCCCGGCTTCGGGCCCTGAGCCGACTCGAAACGATCAGTTCCGACCGGGAAGCGGAGGTGTCCGATCCCCGGTAGTGCATGCTGCGTGGCGCTACTGACATTTTCGACGCCCCGGTCCGGGTGGATGTTCCGGATCACCCCGGTTTCCACTCGTCCCGGTGACACCGCCCGGTTGTTCCGGTGACGCCGCCCGGCCGCCGGCGACCGGTCCGGTGCGAAGCACCCGGACGACCGCCCGGCCGGACGCCGTCCAGCATCCCCCCGTGGGAGCACCGCTACCCGGCGGCGACCCCGGCGCGCGGGCCCCGCGCACCGCGATCCAGCGCACCATAAGGCCGGGCGGCCGGTCGCGTCAGCCGGATGCGGGTGCTGTCACCCGATGGGCTGGAATCCGTCGGCCGAACGGTACGTCCGCCCCCGCGGCCGCTCCAGCCGCGAAACGCCCGGGAGGCTGCGCCCTTGGGGTTGACCGGCGGACCCGCTCGTCCGGAGCCGGCCCGCCCCCGCCGGGGCCGCCCCGCGCACCGCCTGCTCCCGCGCACCGCGGCCCCCGTGCGAGCGGTTCGCACGGGGGCCGCGGAGGGCGTGGACGGGCCCGCCTCAGGCGGTGGCCGCCTTCAGCGCGATGTCGGTGCGGTACCGGCCGCCCTTGAGGGAGATCCGGCCCACCGCGGCGTACGCGCGCTCGCGCGCCTCGGCCAGGTCGGCGCCGGTCGCGGTGACCGACAGGACGCGGCCGCCGGCGCTGAGCACCCGACCGTCCTCGTCCGCCTTCGTCCCGGCGTGCAGCACGAACGCGGTGCCGTCCGCCTCGGCCTCGGCCAGTCCCTCGATCGGGTCTCCGGTGCGCGGGGCGGCCGGGTAGCCCTCGGAGGCGACGACCACGGTGACGGCCGCGCCCTCGTCCCAGCGCAGCGGCTCCAGCTGGTCCAGGGTCCCCTCGGCGGCGGCCAGCAGCACGCCCGCCAGCGGGGTGCGCAGCCGGGCCAGCACGACCTGGGTCTCCGGGTCGCCGAAGCGGGCGTTGAACTCGATCACCCGGGTGCCGCGCGAGGTGAGCGCCAGGCCCGCGTACAGCAGGCCGGAGAACTCGGTGCCGCGGCGGCGCAGCTCGTCCACGGTCGGCTGGAGGACGGTCTCCAGGACCTCCTCGACCAGCCCGGCCGGCGCCCACGGCAGCGGCGAGTAGGCGCCCATGCCGCCGGTGTTGGGGCCCTCGTCGCCGTCCAGCGCGCGCTTGAAGTCCTGGGCGGGCTGGAGCGGGACGACGGTGGTGCCGTCGGTGATCGCGAACAGCGAGACCTCGGGGCCGTCCAGGTACTCCTCGATGACCACGCGCTCGCAGGCGGCGGCGTGCGCCAGCGCGGCCTCGCGGTCGGAGGTGACCACGACGCCCTTGCCGGCGGCCAGGCCGTCGTCCTTCACCACGTACGGGGCGCCGAAGGCGTCCAGCGCCTCGGCGGCCTCGGCGGCGGTGGTGCAGACGTAGGAGCGCGCGGTGGGGACGCCGGCCGCGGCCATCACGTCCTTGGCGAAGGCCTTCGAGCCCTCCAGCTGCGCGGCCGCGGCGGACGGGCCGAACACCGGGATGCCGGCGGCGCGCACGGCGTCCGCGACGCCGGCCACCAGCGGGGCCTCCGGACCGACCACGACCAGGGCGGCGCCGAGCCGGCCGGCCAGCGCGGCGACCTGCGCGCCGTCCAGCTGGTCGACCGGGTGGACCGTCGCGATCTGCGCGATCCCGGCGTTGCCGGGGGCACAGTGCAGTTCGGTCACTGCAGGATCTTGGGACAGGGAGCGGCACAGGGCGTGTTCGCGGGCGCCGCCGCCGATGACGAGGACCTTCACGCCTGGCAGCGTAGTCGGTGGCCTGTTCCGGCCGCTCTCCGGTCCCGTCGGATCGTCCAGGCGGAGGGCTCCGTACGCCGGGCGCGTCGGAGGATCCTCCAAGTGCGGCGGAGGCGGTTCGGCGGTCGGTGGCCGGGTCACGACGGCGGGTCACCGGACCCTCGCTCGGACGGGTGAAATCTCGCCGCCTCCCGCAACCGGCCCACCTCGGGTTCCGTTGGCCGAAACCGGTAACGATCACCGGAGAAGCGCCCCCACGGTCAGCCATTTGGCGGTAAGAAGTGCTGTTGGAGAACCACCGGCGGACACCACGTCAGCCGTTGCGCCGACAGAACCAGCAGTCCGCCCGCCACAGGGAGCCCCACAGGTGAGCCAGCCGGAAATGCAGCCCGAGGAGAGTGCCTGGGGCAAGGAGATCGGTGAGGAGGACCAGCCCGTCGCCGCCGTCGTCCGACGCGCCTCCACCCGACACCGAGCCGATCTGAGCACCCGCCAGTTCCCGCTCGGGGACTGGGGCGAGCCCGCCGAACGGCTGGAGGAGCTCTACCGGTGGTCCGAGGAGCGGGCGGTCGAGGCGATCGAGTGGTACCGCCGGGACCGGGTCTGGAAGCGCCGCTGGGCGCGCCTGCTGCGGTTCGCCGCGGCCGGCTTCGCGGTGGGCGGGGTGACCGCCCCGCTGCTCGGCCTGGCCGGAGCCTTCCCGCACGGCACCGGCTGGGGCTACGTCGGCTTCGCGCTCTCCGCCGCGAGCCTGGCCGCCGACCGGGTCTTCGGGCTCACCTCCGGCTGGATGCGGGACGTCTCCACCGGGCAGGCGCTGCAACGCCGCCTGGAGGCGTTCCAGTTCGACTGGGCGTCGGAGTGCGTGCGCGAGGTGCTCGGCCCGACCGAGGGCACCGCGGGCGAGGCCGCCGAGCGCTGCCTGGGCGTGCTGCGCCGGTTCTGCGAGGACGTCTCGGACATGGTCCGCTCCGAGACCTCGGAGTGGATGCTGGAGTTCCGCGCCTCGATGACCCAGCTGCCCACCCAGTCCGGCGGGGCCTGGGGCGGGCGCAGCGAGCCCGGGGTGGGTGCCCAGGTGCGGGTGCTGCCGCCGCCGGGCACCCGGCCCACCATGCCGCGCCAGCGGCCGCCGGAGGGGCCGCTGCGGTAGTGATCGGGGATACGGAGGGTCAAGTGCCCGGACAGGGGCGGGGTCCCGGACGGGTGCCGGATCGGAGCCGGGGGCGGGGTCGGAGTCAGGCGAAGACGATCATCGAGCCCTGGGAGACGCTCCTGGTCGCCGCCGCGTACAGGCCCGACCAGGCGTGCCGCTCCCTGGCGAAGGGGTGGACGTCGTCGATCGGCGGCCCGAACGGCTGCTCCAGGCCGGTCGGGCCGAGCGGCCGGGTCGGGCCCGGCGGGTTGAACGGGTCGATGCCCAGTGCCGGTGCGACGGCCTGGAGTTCGCGCAGCAGCCCGTGGCTGGAGCCGAGCGGTCCGCCGGAGGCGAGCAGCGTGTCGTCCACCAGCGGCGCCGCGAACTCGACCGGCACGTACGCCCCCGCGTGGTCGAAGTGCCAGACCAGGTGCGACTGTTCGGCGCTGCTCTCGAACATCTCCAGCAGCTGCTCGTAGTCGCCGCCGAGCGCGTCGACCGGGGTGATGTCCAGGCCGGTGAGGCCCAACAGGTAGGCGCGGCGCAGGAAGTGCAGCGAGTCGTAGTCGAAGGCGGCTATCGGCTCGACCGCACCGCTGATGCCCGGGACGAAACGGTAGACCGGCACCTCGGGCAGCCCGCGCGAGGCCAGCACCGAGTTGTAGAGCGCGAGGTCGTCCCGGAAGGGGTTGTCGGGGCTGTGGCTCAGCACGTCCACCAGCGGGACGAGCCAGAGGTCGCAGGCCATGGCCGGCAGTTCCTCTCCGGAGGCGTGGATCGCCCGCGGAGACGGGGCGACGACGGGGTTGGGTCGGTACCCGGACGGCCCTTTCACCAGGCGCCCGGTCCGATGACCGCCCACCCTACCGGCCCGGCGCCGCGGGCGACTCGGGCCCTCCTCGCGTGCCGATCCAGGCGTGTCCGACAACGCCCGCCCGGCGCGAATCGTCGGACACGCCCTTCGGGATCGGACACGCCCTACGGAAGTCGTCGGCCGAACCGGCCGTGCGGGATCGTGCGCGGCTGCGGCACCAGTCCGAGGCCGAGGCCCAGCTCACGGCCGAGTTCCCGGCCCACCTCGTCGCCGCGGCGGCTCCGCTCGGCACCGGGGTCGGCGCCGGGCCCGGTGGCCGGCTCCGACGGCGCGTCCGGCACCGGCGGCGCGGGCGGGGGCTCGACCGGCACCGGCGGCGGGTCCTCCCCGGTGAACTCGGTGAGCAGCTCCAGGACGGTCACCGACTCCAGCGGCTGCCCGGCCAGCCCGGCGAGCAGCCGGACGGTGTACAGGTTGTACTCGCAGATGATCCGGTGCGCGCCGAGCGAGTCGCGGGCCTCGATCGCCTCGACCAGGTCGCAGTGGCGCTCCCAGCAGATCCCGCCCAGCGCGGGCAGCTCCCGCAGGTAGCGCGCGGCGAACATCCAGGACTGCACCCGCAGCCAGTCCAGGTAGTCGGCGATCCGGCGGTTGCCGAGCAGCCCGCCGACCTCCTGCCAGAACCTGCGGTCGCAGCCCACCATCACGTCCAGGTTCCCCGCCCGGGCGGCCCGCACCGCGGCGTCGGCCCGGCGGTGCAGCGAGGGCAGCCGGCTGAGGTCGGGCAGCGCCCGGCGGCTGGCGTACTGGCGGTGGAAGCTGTCGGTGATCAGCACCCGGGACTCGAAGATCTCCAGGAAGTCGTCCCACCCCAGCTCGGGCACGGTGAAGCCGCGGTGGTGCTCGGCCCGCAGCAGTCCCTGCGCCCCGAGGTCGACCAGGGCCTCGCGGGCCGGGGTCGCGGAGACGCCGTACAGCTCGGCGATCTCCTTGACCGTGAAGTTGCGGCCGGCCGCGAGTCGGCCGGCCATCATCTCCTCGCGCAGCGCGCCGGCGATCTGCTCGCGCAGGCTGTTGCGGTGGATGACGGGGCGGGGGGTGTCGCCTGCGCCGTCGTCAGGCATGGGCGCGATCTCCTCGGGCGGCCTACCGTGCCGGCCCTCGTACGGGCCGGCGGGGAACACGACGAGTGCTCATCTTCTCAAACCCGACCGACCCAGGTACGAACCAACCCTCCCGGAACGCCCTCCACCGCGCCCCGGCCCCGCCCCCGCTCAGCGCTGGACCGGTGCCGGGATCCCCAGCAGGCGGTCCCGCAGCACCGGGAACTCCTCGCGCGCCTTCGCCACCTCGGCCGGGTCGAACTCGACCGTCAGGACCTCCTCGTCCGCCCCCGCCTCGGCCAGCACCCGGCCCCACGGGTCCACCACGATGCTGTGCCCGGCCTGCTCGACCCCGGCGTGCGTCCCCGCGGTGTTGCAGGCCAGCACGAAGGCCTGCTCCTCCACCGCCCGGGCCCGGGCCAGCAGCGTCCAGTGCTCGCGCCGCCGCGCCGGCCAGGCCGCCGGGACCACCAGCAGCTGCGCGCCGGCGTCCAGCAGCGCCCGGAACAGCTCGGGGAAGCGCAGGTCGTAGCAGGTGGCCAGGCCCAGCGTGGCGAAGTCGGTGGGCGCGGTGACGATCTCCTGCCCGGCGCCCATCACCACCGCCTCGCCGCTGTCGAAGCCGAAGCGGTGGATCTTGCGGTACGTGTGCACCAGCTCGCCGTCCGGGGAGAACAGCAGCGAGGTGTTGTAGATCGGCCCGTCCGGATCGCGTTCGACGATCGAACCGGCGTGCAGCCAGACCCCGGCGGCCCGGGCGGCGGCCGACATCGCGTCCGAGGTGGGCCCGTCCAGGGTCTCCGCGCCGTCCGACCAGAGGTCGTGGGCGAAGCCGCCGAGCGGCCACAGCTCTGGGAGCACCACCAGATCGGCGCCCTGCTGCGCCCGCACCAGGGCCGCCGCCCGAGCCCTCCGCTCGGCGGGCGGCTCCGCGTCGGAGACCGCGATTTGGATCAATGAAGCGCGCACAGTACCACCGTCCACGGCAAGAGTCCTACGATCGTCACCCGAAAGCGCTGCCCAGCTGTCACCCGGCAGCGTAACGTGCGGTTAGCGTGTGCGCCCGGAAAGCCGGACCATCCCGGTCGGCCGTGACAGCGGGGCACAGGCGGCAAGGAAGCTGACGGAGGGCCGGAGATTCCCGTGACGGACAACCAGACCGTGCAGGCTTACACCGAAGCGTGGACCCAGAGCATCGAGTCCATATCGGAGCTGGTCGCCCCCCTTCCCGAGGGCTCCTGGAACCGGGCCACCGAGTGTCCCGGCTGGTCCGTCCGGGACATCGTCTCGCACGTGATCGCGGTCGAGTCCGACCTGCTCGGCGACCCCCGCCCGATCCATTCGCTGCCGCGTGACCTCCGTCACGTGACGACCGAGTTCGCCCGTTACATCGAACTGCCGGTGGACAAGCGCCGCTGCCACACCGCGCTGGAGATGACCAGCGAGCTGGAGTACACGATCATCCGCCGCTCCCGGGCGCTGCGGAACGCCAAGCAGACGCCCGAGGAGCTGGTGCGCTGGCCGGCCGGGCCGCTGGCCAGGGACTTCCCGTACCACGAGCTGCTGCGGATGCGGGTCTTCGACGTCTGGGTGCACGAGCAGGACCTGCGCCGGGCCCTGGAGGTCCCGGGCAACCTGGACGCCCCGGCCGCCCTGATCACCCGGGACCTGCTGCTGGAGCTGCTGCCCAAGGCCGTCACCGACAGGGCGGGGGCCCCGGCCGGGACGGTGCTGGTGCTGGACGTCACCGGTCCGGTGGAGTTCCTGCGCACCGTCCGGGTGGACGCCACCGGCCGCTGCACCGTGGACGAGTCGATCAGCCTGGCCCCGGACGTCCAGCTCACCATGGACTGGGAGACCTACCTGCGGCTCGCCTGCGGCCGCGGCCGCCCCGGCCCGGTCACCGTCGACGGCGACCGGGAGCTGGCCGAACGGGTGCT
This sequence comes from Kitasatospora sp. NPDC001132, assembly GCF_053598415.1. NCBI lineage: Bacteria > Bacillati > Actinomycetota > Actinomycetes > Kitasatosporales > Streptomycetaceae > Kitasatospora > Kitasatospora sp. NPDC001132. Next base: position 86,846 of record NZ_JBSFKF010000014.1, read on the forward strand.
GGCCAACTTCTCGGTCACCATCTGAGGCCCGAAGCCCGAAGCCCGCGATCCGGGCTGAGCCCGGGGCCCGGGCTCAGCCCGGCTGCGCCGCGACCCTGCGGCGCAGCCGCAGGATCATCGCCGTGCCCACCGCCAGCGGGACGAACTGCCAGCAGAACGCCCAGCGGAAGGCGGCGGCCGAGTACGCGCCGGCGCCGGCCGGGGAGAGCGCGTCCAGCAGCACGCCGATCCCGAACAGGGTGATCATCGTCCCGATGAACCCGCCCATGTTCACGATCCCGGAGGCGGTGCCCAGCCGCTCGACGGGGTTGCGGGCGCGCGCGTAGTCGAGGCCGACCAGCGAGGCCGGGCCGTTGCTGCCCATCACCAGGATGATCCCGACCAGCAGCCAGGTCGGCGGGTGGCCGCCGGGCCAGGCCAGCACCAGCGCCCAGCCGAGCGCGGTGCTCCCGACGACGGTCAGCACGATCGGCATCCGGGCCCGCGCCGAGGCGGAGAGCAGCCGGCCGAAGACGAAGCCGAAGGTCATGTTGCTGAGCACCAGCAGGGTCAGCAGCCCGCCGGCCCCGGCCCGGGACATCCCCTGCGCCTGCACCAGGTAGGGCAGGCCCCAGAGCAGGCCGAAGGCGTTGCCGGGGAACTGGGTGGTGAAGTGGATCCAGAGCCCGAGCCGGGTACCCGGCTCCCGCCAGCAGGCGAGCACCTGCCGGCCGACCTTCGGCCGCGCCCCGGGCGCCCCCGGCCGGACGGCGGCCTGCGGCGGCGCGTCCCGGAGGAGGAGCGCGACCAGCGCGAACACCGCCACGCCCAGCAGCGCGATCGCGGTGAAGGTCGGCGTCCAGCCCTCGCTGTGCAGCGCCCGGGCGAGCACCACGGTGGTGACCAGGTTGCCGCCCATCCCGGCCAGGCCGGTCAGCTGGGCCACGAACGGGTTCCGGGCCGCCGGGAACCACCGGGCGGCGATCCGCAGCACGCTGATGAAGGTCATCGCGTCGCCGCAGCCGAGCACCGCGCGGGAGGCCAGCGCGGGGCCGAACGCCGAGCTGAAGGCGAAGGCCAGCTGGCCGGCGCTCAGCAGCACGACGCCGAGCATCAGCACCCGCCGCGGCCCGAACCGGTCGACCAGCAGGCCGACCGGGATCTGCATGGCCGCGTAGACCAGCACCTGGAGGATCGAGAAGGTGGAGAGCGCCGAGGCGCCGATGCCGAAGCGGTCGGCGGCGTCCAGTCCGGCCACGCCGAGGCTGGTGCGGTGGATGACGGCCAGGATGTAGACGCTGACGCCGACGGACCAGGCCAGCCAGGCCGCCCGGCCGCCGGGCGGTACGAGCCCGGGAGCGGGTGCGGCCACGGGCGCGGGCGCGGCCACGGGCACGGAGCCGAGCGCGGAGCTGCGAGCGGATGCGGGCGCGGCCGGGGGCTCGGCGGTGGGCCGGGGAGCGGGGACGGTCGGGGACGGGGCTGAACGAGCGGGCTCCACGGTCATAGTCCGACCAGCCTAGTCATCCCATGATCGGATGCTCGGACCAGGGGCCCGTGCGCCCCGGCCTCAGCCCCGGCCCCGCCTCAGCCGGTCAGCGTCCAGGACACCGAGCGGGTCATGTAGCGCTCCCGGAAGGCCTCGTCCCGCACCCAGTCGGTGGTGTCCCGGACGGTCGCCGTCACGGTGACCGTCCGGCCCGGGGCCAGCTCCAGCCTGGCGGTGTCCAGCCAGGCGCCGTCGGCGGACTGCGGCGCCACCGGGACGCCGTCCACCTTCCACTCCACCTTCAGCTGCCGCGGGCCGTTCAGCGGCAGCGGCCGGACGTCGAGCCGGGGCCGCCCGGACACCTCGCCGGGTGGCGGCACCGGGGTGTCGGTCGGCCGGACCCTGCGGTACAGCTCCTCGATGATCGCCTCGCGCGAGGGGAGGTTGTACGCGCTGCCCAGGGTGCGCATCACCGAGTCCCGGGTCGGCCGGTAGAGGCCGTTGGCGCTGCGGTACGCCCCGATCACGCCGGCCCCGTCCGGGGACTCGGCGCCCAGCCAGCGCCACCACTTGGTCTGCTTCCTGCGCATGTCGTCGGCGTTGAGGGTGGCGAGGTTCGGGTAGTCGGCGTCGTCCGGGGCGCTGTCGTACTCGTCGCCGAGGTCGCCCACGGTGTGCCCGATCTCGTGCTGGATGATCCGCCCGGCGTCCGGGCTGCCGCCCGCCAGGGTGGTCACCCCGGTGCCGCCGGCGCCGCCGTACTCGGTGGAGTTGGCCAGCGCTATCAGGTACTGGGGCCCGGCCCCGTCCCCCGCGTACCGGGCGGTGGCGGCCTCGTCGGCGCAGAGCAGCCGGGCGGTGCCCTCGCACCAGAAGTGCATGCCGAGCGGGGTGGCGGGCTTGCGGCCGCGGCTCTCGGTCTCGGCGATCCCGGAGACCGGGGAGACCACCTCGACCCGCCGGATGTTGAAGAAGCCCTGGTAGGTGCGGAAGGGCTCGATGTCCATCAGCGCGTGCCAGGCCTTGTCGGCCTGCTGCCGGAAGAGGTCCTGCTCGGCGGCCGTGTAGCCGTCGCCGAGCAGCACCAGGGTGATCCGGTTGGCCGGGTCGCCGGTGCGGCGTATCTCGACGGTCGGGGCGGCCGCGAACGCCCGCCGGTCGGCCTGGAGGGCCGTGTGCGGGGGCACCGCGCGGTCGGCCGGGGACCCCGGGCCGATCACGGCGAACGGCGAGGGGCCGGCCAGCTCCAGGGCGCCCGGGAGGGCGGCGGAGGACAGCAGCACGAGGGCGGCCAGACTCCGGACGAGACGGCCAGGGTTGCCAGGCGCCATACGGGTGCGTCCTCCCGGATCCGGTCACCCGGCGTCGCCCGGGTGGTGGAGCGGAGACGTACCCGGGCGGCCGGGACTCCCCTATACGGCCGCGAGAAAGTCACCGACCTGGCCGAACGATCCGCACTTTCCGGACCATTCTGGTCATACCAACCTTCACGCGAGAGGCTTGGAAGGCCCGCCGGACAGAACCCAGAATTTCTCGGAACCCGTCTGCAACCCCTCGTGGGGATGCGCGTCCATACAGGTGAAGGCACGGAGAGCGAGACCGGCAGAGCCGGGGGGCGCTTCCGCTCGGGAGGAGCGGGGCCGGTCGTCTTCACCCACTCACACCGTCAGCACCATGACCCTGGGGAGTCACGTCATGCGCCTGTCCGTTATCACCCGTTTCGCGCAGAACGAGCGCGCGCTCTCCGGCCGCCGCCGCATCGCCGTCCTCGCCGCCACCACGGTCCTCGCCGGCGGCGTCCAGTTCCTCGCCACCGACACCGCCTGGGCCTGCGACGGCCCGTATTCCGCGAACAACCCGGTCGTCTCCGAGGCAGCCATGGCCCGGCACCACAGCGGGACCCCGGTCAGCGCCTTCATCGCCCCGGTCGCGACCTCGCTGACCGCCGGCGAGAAGACCGAGTTCGGCGTGGAGTTCGCCAACTTCACCGGGGCCGCGTTCGACGAGGTGGCCCCGGGCCTCACCCTGAAGGCGACCGGCGGCAAGACCCACCTCCTGCCCAAGGACGTGACGGTCGAGGTCATGCGCGGCGGCTCCTGGACGAAGCTCGGCACCGACAACGGCTGCGCCGGCGAGGCCGTTCGCGTCGACACCTCCCCGCTGCTCCAGCCGCTGGCGGACGGCCACGCCGGCCGCGCGCTGTTCCGGATCACCCTGGCGGCCGGGGCCCCGAAGGACCTCGCCTCGGTGACGCTCACCACCAACGCGTGGAGCGGGGAGGCCGCCACCGGCAAGTCGGCGAGCACCACCGTCAAGGTCGTCCGCCCGGGCGCCAAGCCCGCCAAGACCGCCAAGCCGACCACCCTCGCCAAGCCCGCGCCCGCCACGGCCGCGCCCACCACGGCCGTCGAACCGGCCGCGGACCGGGCCAAGGACGCCGCCCCGGCCGCCACCGCCCCGGCCGGCACCCCCGAGCTGGCCCAGACCGGCTCCTCCGCCACCGACACCTTCCTCGCCCTCAGCTCCGCCCTCTTCCTCGCCCTCGGAGCCGGCGTCCTGATCGCCGTCCGCCGGCTCCGCCACCAGCGCTGACCGGCCGCCCGGTGGGGCCGAGCGGCCCTCGGCCCCACCGGGCGAAAATTTCTCGAAACCCACCCGCAACCCCCGACGGGGATGCGCGTCCATACAGGTGAAGGCACGGAGAGCGAGACCGGCAGAGCCGGGGGGCGCTTCCGCCCAGGAGGAGCGGAGCCGGTCGTCTTCACCCACTCACACCGTCAGCACCATGACCCTGGGGAGTCACGTCATGCGTACGTCCGTTATCACCCGTTTCGCGAAGAACGAGCGCGCGCTCTCCGGCCGCCGCCGCATCGCCGTCCTCGCCGCCACCACGGTCCTCGCCGGCGGCGTCCAGTTCCTCGCCACCGACACCGCCTGGGCCTGCGGGGACCACCGGATCTCCGGCGCGTACCACGCCCCGACCGACGTACCCGGGCTCTCCCCCAACACCTCCATCACCTCCGCCAAGTCCTCGGTGGCCGCGGACGGCAGCTGGAACGAGGTCACCCTCAAGATCGTGAACAAGTCCGCCGAGGACGCCCACGGCATGGAGCCCTTCCTCGCCATCCACACCCCGGGTTCGGGCGCGGCCGCCCGGGTCAAGGACGTCAAGATCCAGTACAAGGACTACACCGGCGCCTGGAAGGACCTCAGCCTGATCGACGGCTGCGCCCGCGTCGTCGACATCACCGGCTCCCAGCGCGAGCGGATGACCGCCAACAGCTCGGTGGCCGTCGAGTTCCGCTACGCGCTGGCCCCCAGCACCCCGGCCGGCGTGACCACGATCGACCTGCTGGCCTCGACCGAGATGGCCGGCTCCGAGGGGCCGGGCGACTCGGGCTTCAAGCCGGTCACGGTGACCCACCCCCAGGACGGCGCCACCGCCAAGCCGACCACCCCGGCCAGGCCCAAGCCCACCGCCACGCCCACCAAGGAGGCCCGGTCGGCCCCGGCCAAGCCCGCCGCCGACAAGAACACCGTCCCCGCGCCGGCCGCCGAGGCCCCGGAAGCGTCGGCGACCCCGCCCGCCGCCCCGGCCACCACGGCCCCGGCCGGCACCCCCGAGCTGGCCCAGACCGGCTCCTCCGCCACCAACACCTTCCTCGCCCTCAGCTCCGCCCTCTTCCTCGCCCTCGGAGCCGGCGTCCTGATCGCCGTCCGTCGACTCCGTCCCCAGCGCTAGGGGCGGTACGACGAAGGGGCCCTCCTCCGCACGGCGGTGCGGAGGAGGGCCCCTTCTGCGGTCCTACGGGGGCGTCAGCCCCAGGTGATCAGGCGCTTCGGGCGCTCCAGCAGGCCGGCCACGTCGGCCAGCACCTTGGAGCCCAGCTCCCCGTCCACCAGGCGGTGGTCGAAGGAGAGCGCGAGCGTGGTCACCTGACGCGGCACCACCTTGCCCTTGTGCACCCACGGCAGTTCCCGGACCGCCCCGAAGGCCAGGATGGCGGCTTCGCCGGGGTTGAGGATCGGGGTGCCGGTGTCGACGCCGAAGACGCCGACGTTGGTGATGGTGACCGTCCCGCCCTGCATGTCGGCCGGCGAGGTCTTGCCCTGACGGGCCGTCTCGACCAGCTCGCCGAGCGAAGTGGCCAGGCCCGCGAGGGTCTTGGACCCGGCGTCCTTGATGTTCGGGACGATCAGGCCGCGCGGGGTGGCCGCGGCGATGCCGAGGTTCACCTGTCCCTTGAGGACGATCTCCTGGGCGGCCTCGTCCCACTGCGCGTTGATCTCGGGATGCCGCTTGATCGCGGTGAGCAGCGCCTTGGCGACGATCAGCAGCGGGCTGACCCGGACGTCCCGGCCCAGCTCGCCGCTCTCCTTGAGCCGGCGGACGAACTTCATCGTGCGGGTCACGTCGACCTGCACGAACTCGGTGACGTGCGGGGCGGTGAAGGCCGAAGCCACCATCGCCTGCGCGGTCGCCTTGCGGACGCCCTTGATCGGCACCCGGACGTCGCCCGCGGTGGACACGGGCACCTGCGGAGCGGCCGGCTCGGCCACGACGGCCTCGGTCACCGGGGCCGCAGGGGCCGCGGCGGCCGCCGGGACGGCCGGAGCCGCCTGGGCCGTGGCGAAGGCGTGCACGTCCTCGCGGGTGATCACGCCGTCCCGGCCGGTCGGGGTGACCGCGCGCAGGTCGACGCCGAGGTCCTTGGCCAGCTTGCGCACCGGCGGCTTGGCCAACGGCCGCTCTCCGCCCGGCACTTCGGCGACCGTGGCGACCGGGGCCGCGGGCGCCGGGGCGGCCGCGGGCGCCGGAGCCGAGGGCACGGCCGGCACGGTCGCGGAGACCTTCGTGGTGGTCGTCCGCCGCGCCCGGCGCTGGGCGGCGCCGGTGCGCGGGCCGTACCCGACCAGCACCTCGCGCCGCTCGGGCTCGGTCTCCTCGGCGGGAGCCGGAGCCGGAGCCGGCGTCGCGGTGGGGGCGGCCGGAGCCGCGGCCCCCGCCTCCCCTGCGACGGCGACCGAGATGATCACGGTGCCGACGTCGACCGTCGCACCCTCGGGGAAGTGCAGCTGCTCGACCACCCCGTTGAACGGGATGGGCAGCTCCACGGCCGCCTTGGCGGTCTCCACCTCGCACACGACCTGCCCGTCGGTGACGGTGTCACCGGGCTTGACGTACCAGCTGAGGATCTCGGCCTCGGTGAGGCCCTCGCCCACGTCGGGCATCTTGAACTCGCGGAGCGAGCGAACTTCGGTGGTCATCTTCGCTCCCCGGAATCAGTACGCGAGCGCGCGGTCGACGGCGTCGAGCACGCGGTCCAGGTCGGGCAGGAACGCCTCCTCGACCCGGGACGGCGGGTACGGCGCGTGGTAGCCGCCGACCCGCAGAACCGGCGCCTCCAGGTGGTAGAAGCACTTCTCGGTGAGCCGGGCGGCCAGCTCGGCGCCCATGCCCATGAAGACCGGCGCCTCGTGCACCACCACGGCCCGACCGGTGCGCTTGACCGAGGCCTCCAGGGTGGCGAAGTCCACCGGGGAGAGCGAGCGCAGGTCGACGACCTCCAGCCGGCGTCCGTCCTCCTCGGCGGCCGCGGCGGCCTCCAGGCAGACCTTGACCATCGGGCCGTACGCGATCAGCGTCGCGTCGGTGCCGGAGCGGACGATCCGGGCGTCGTGCAGGCCCAGGTCGGCGGCGTCGCCGACCTCGCCCTTGTCCCAGTAACGGCGCTTGGGCTCCAGGAAGATGACCGGGTCGTCGGACTCGATCGACTGCCGCAGCATCCAGTGCGCGTCGTGGGCGCTGGCCGGGGTGACCACCCGCAGACCGGCGGTGTGCGCGAAGTACGCCTCGTGCGACTCGCTGTGGTGCTCGACCGCGCCGATGCCACCCGCGTAGGGGATGCGCACGGTGACCGGCAGCTTGACGTGGCCCAGCGCACGGGCGTGCATCTTGGCCAGCTGGGAGACGATCTGGTCGAACGCCGGGTAGACGAAGCCGTCGAACTGGATCTCCACGACGGGGCGGTAGCCGCGCAGGGCCAGGCCGATCGCGGTGCCCATGATGCCGGATTCGGCGAGCGGGGTGTCGATCACCCGGTCCTCGCCGAAGTCCTTCTGGAGGCCGTCGGTGATCCGGAAGACGCCGCCGAGCTTGCCGATGTCCTCGCCCATCAGGACGGTCTTCGGGTCGTTCTCCAGCGACTTGCGCAGCGCTCCGTTCAGCGCCTTGGCGATGCTAAGCTGACCGGCCATCAGTGGGTCTCCCCCGCCTCGAAGGAGGCCGCGTACTCGACGTACTCGGCCCGTTCCTCATCGACCAGCGCGTGCGGCTCGCTGTACACGTGGTCGAAGATCAGGGTCGGGTCCGGGTCCGGCATGCCGCGCACGCCCTCGCGCACCCGCAGCCCCAGCTGCTCGCTCTCGGCGTCGACGGCGGCGAAGAACTCCTCGTCGGCCAGGCCCTCCTTGTCCAGGTGGGCGCGGAGCCGGGTGATCGGGTCCTTGGCCTTCCAGGCCTCGGTCTCCTCGGCGTGCCGGTAGCGGGTGGGGTCGTCGGAGGTGGTGTGGGCGCCCATCCGGTAGGTGAACGCCTCGATCAGCACCGGTCCGTTGCCGCTGCGGGCGTGGTCGAGCGCCCAGCGGGTGACCGCCAGGCAGGCCAGCACGTCGTTGCCGTCGACCCGGACGCCCGGGAAGCCGAAGCCGGAGGCGCGGCGGTACAGCGGGATCCTGGTCTGGGTGGTGGTGGGCTCGGAGATCGCCCACTGGTTGTTCTGGCAGAAGAAGACCACCGGCGCGTTGTAGACCGAGGCGAAGGTGAAGGCCTCGTTGACGTCGCCCTGGCTGGAGGCGCCGTCACCGAAGTACGCGATCACCGCGTCGTCGGCGCCGTCCTTGGTGATGCCCATCGCGTAACCGGTGGCGTGCAGGGCCTGCGCGCCGATCACGATGGTGTACAGGTGGAAGTTCTTCTCGTTCGGGTCCCAGCCACCGTGGTTCACACCGCGGAACATGCCGAGCAGGTTCAGCGGGTCGACGTCGCGGCACCAGGCCACGCCGTGCTCGCGGTACGTGGGGAAGGCGTAGTCGCCGGGGCGCATCGCGCGGCCGGAGCCGACCTGGGCGGCCTCCTGGCCGAGCAGCGAGGCCCACAGGCCCAGCTCGCCCTGGCGCTGGAGCGCGGTGGCCTCCGCGTCGAACCGGCGCACCAGCACCAGGTCGCGGTAGAGGGCGCGCAGCTCCTCGGGAGTGGTGGTGAGGGGATAGTCCGGGTTCTCGACCCGCTCGCCTTCCGGCGTGAGCAGCTGGACGAGCTCCGGCTGGGCGTCCTTGCCCTTGCCACGGAGGGTGTCAGGGACGCCGGGGGCCGCCTTCTTGCGAGCCCTCGCCGTGCTTTTGACGGTCACGTTCACTCCTCGGTCTGTCCGGCCGCCCGGGGTCGCCGGTGACCGGTCCGGTCACCGCCTCGCGGGGCGCGCGTGGGTGTGCGCTCCCACTGCGGGGCAGGTGGTGATCCTGTTCCGACGGCGTCCCTCACGAGAACGTTACCCAGCGTCCGCCCTCGGCGCGCTTGCGCTAGGACGTCCTACTTGTTCAGGGTCTACAACCCCGAGGGTGCCGCGGTCGGCTCGCCGTCGGATGGGTGGGGGTGACGGTCGGCGTGACGCAGCTCTCAATTCGAGCGCCTTCAGGACACCAGCGCACGTTATCCGGGCAGACGCCCGTGCGTAAGGGGGTTCTCGGTATCGGTTTTGGACGGCCCTGGCCGGATCGCGCCCTCACGGGGATCCGGACGATAGGTCTTTCGTACGGTGATATGGGAGGCTTTGGACGTGACTGATAACGGACAAATCAGGGTATTCCTGCTCGACGATCACGAGGTCGTCCGGCGGGGCGTGCACGATCTGCTCTCGGTCGAGGACGACATCGAGGTGGTCGGCGAGGCCGGCACGGCCGCCGAGGCGCTCACCCGGATCCCGGCGGTCCACCCGGACGTGGCGGTGCTCGACGTCCGGCTGCCGGACGGCAACGGGGTCGAGGTCTGCCGCGAGGTCCGCTCCAAGTTGCCGGAGATCAAGTGCCTGATGCTGACCTCGTTCTCGGACGACGAGGCGCTGTTCGACTCGATCATGGCCGGCGCCTCCGGCTACGTGCTGAAGGCGATCCGCGGCACCGACCTGATCACCGCCGTCCGGGACGTCGCGGCCGGCCGCTCGCTGCTCGACCCGGTCGCCACCAGCAGGGTGCTCGCCCGGCTGCGCGACGGCGGGGAGAAGGAGGACGAGCGGCTCTCCCAACTCACCAAGCAGGAACGGCGGATCCTCGATCTGATCGGCGAAGGTATGACAAATCGTCAGATCGGCAACGAGTTGCACCTGGCCGAGAAGACGGTGAAGAACTACGTCTCGAGTCTGCTCGCCAAGATGGGCATGGAGCGGCGCACCCAGGCGGCCGCCTTCGTGGCGCGGCACCAGGCCGACCACCAGTACTGACCGGACGGCTGCACAGAGTTGACGGTTTGTCAAGGGCCCCCGCAAGGGGGCCATAACCTCTGCACGTGACTTTCAGCCAGACCCTCGCCTGCGCACCGGCCCGCCCCGACATCTCCGCACCGCCGATGGGAACCCTCAGCCCACCCGTCCCGCCGGACGCCCTAGCCGAGGTCCTGGCCCGCTACCGAGTGGGCCGGCTGCTGACCGCCGAACCCGTCGCCGAGGGCCTGCTGAACCGGGGGTACCTGGTCACCACCGAGGCCGGTCCGTACTTCCTGAAGTGCTACGTCGACTCCGCCACCGCCAGCCGTCCGAAGATCCTCGCCCACCACCGCGCGATGGCCGCGCTGAACACCCTCGGACTGCCCGTCGCACCCCCGCTGGCCTGTGCCGGACGGTCCGGCACGGTGGCCTCCTGCGGCGGCCGGCTGTTCGCGCTGTTCCCCTGGGTCGACGGCCGGCACCGGCACGGCGACGAGCTCGACCCGTCGCAGTGCGACGCGCTCGGCGCGCTGCTCGGCCGGCTGCACGGCGCGCTCGACGACGTCTGCGCCCCCATCGAACAACCCGCCGGCTATCACAGCGCCGACCCCGTCGACAGCGCCGAGCTCGCCCGCGACCTGCGCTCCCGCGCCCGGGAGCACCACCCGGCAGAGGAGTTGGACGCCCTGGTGGTGGAACGGCTCACGGAACGGCTGGATCTGCTCGCCGAGCACGCCCACCGCCGCCCCGCCCCGGAGGCCGCACCGCCCACCGGCTGGACCCACGGCGACTTCCACGGCCTCAACCTGCTCTACGACGACGGCCCGCGGGGCGGCCGGGTGGCGGCCGTCCTGGACTGGGACAAGCTCGGCCCGCAGCCACGCGCCGAGGAGGCCGTCCGGGCCGCCACGCTGCTCTTCAACGACCGCTCGTCCGGCGTCCTCGACCTGGTCCGGGTCCGCCGCTACTCACAGGCCTACCGGGCCTCCGGCGCCGCCACCGCCGAGCAGTTGGCCGCCGCCGTCCACCGGGTCTGGTGGGAGCGGCTGAACGACTTCTGGATGCTGCAGTGGCGCTACCAGCGGGCCGACCACCGGGCCGACCCGCTCTACCCCGCCTCCGCGGGACAGCTGGCGTGGTGGTGTCAGGAGTACGAGCAGGTCCTGGACGCCTTCGCCAACTGACCGCGTCAGGGGGACGACTTCGCGTCCGTCGGCTTCGGGTCCACCGGCGGCTTCGCCGTCCCCGTGCCGGCGCCCGAGGTCGCCGCCGGCGTCGTCGCCGCCGGCGGCGTCGTGGCCGGCGCGCTCCCGGTCGCACTGTGGCTTGGGGGCGTGGTCTGCGTCGGGGTCGGCGTGCCGTGCTTGCCGGTGCTCGGCGACGGCGACATGTTGTTGCCGTTGTTGCCGGTGTTGTTCCCGTTGTTGTTGCCGGGGTCGGTCGGGGCCTGCGGCTTCTTGCTGCCGGAGACCGAGGCCGGCGGGGTGGTCAGGCCGCTCTGGGCGGGCGCGCTCGGCTCCGTGCTGGTGACCGCCGGGGGCTGCGTCGGGGACACCTCGTGGTCGGTCTTGTCGCCGCTGATCGCGAACGCGATGCCCGCACCGGCCGCGACCAGCACGGCAATCGCGCCGGCCACCCAGGCCCACGGCCCGCGCCGCCGTACGGGGCCATCCCCGGCCTCGTCCGCGCCGCCACCGTACGGGGCGCCGGCCGCCGGGTAGGGCGAGGAGGGGGTGTGCGGGCCGCCCGTGGAGTACGGCAGCACGGAGGTCTGGTCGCCCGGGCGCACCGCGCCGAAGGCCGCGGTGGCCGCGGTCTGGTCCGGCCGCAGCACCTGGGTCGCGCCGGTGTCGCCCGAGGTGGCGCCGACCCAGCCGTCCCCGGCCGCGCCGTGCATCTCGCGCAGGGCGTGCTGCAGGTGGGCGCGGAACTCGTCGGCGTCCTGGAAGCGGTCGTCCGGGTTCTTGGCGAGCGAGCGCAGCACCAGCGGGTCGAGCCCGGTCGGCACCCGGCCGTTGGCCTGCGAGGGCGGCATCGGCGGGTCCTGGACGTGCTGGTAGACCACCGACAGCGGCGTGTCGCCGGTGAACGGCGGGCGCAGCGTGAGCAGTTCGTACAGCATGCAGCCGGCCGCGTACAGGTCCGAGCGGTGGTCGACCGGCTTGCCGAGCGCCTGTTCGGGCGAGAGGTACTGCGGGGTGCCCATGACCATGCCGGTCTGGGTCATCGTGGTGGCGCCGCCGGTCAGCGCCCGGGCGATGCCGAAGTCCATCACCTTGACCGCGCCGGTGTTGGTGATGATCACGTTGGCGGGCTTGATGTCCCGGTGGACGATGCCGTTGCGGTGGCTGTAGGCGAGCGCCTCCAGCACTCCGGCGATGATGATCAGCGCCTGGTCGACCGGCGGCGCCTCCTCGTCCGCCAGCAGCTCGCGGACGGTGCGGCCCTCGACCAGCTCCATCACGATGTACGGCGTGGACTCGTCCCCGACGTACTCCTCGCCGGTGTCGTAGACCGAGACGATCGAGTGGTGGTTGAGCGCCGCGACGGCGTGTGCCTCACGGGTGAAGCGCAGCCGGGCGACGTCGTCCTGGGCCAGTTCGCCACGCAGGAGCTTGACCGCGACGGTGCGGCCGAGCCGCACGTCCTCGGCGGCGAACACCTCGGCCATGCCGCCGCGTCCGAGCCTGTGGGTCAGCCGGTAGCGGCCGTCGCCGACGGTGCTCAGCGGCACGGCTGTGCCGCGGCCCGGGGTCTGCGGGCCGCCCGCGGTGACCGGCGGCAGCGCCGAGGTCGGCGCCTCGGCGGCGGGCTCGGGAATCCTCGGGGTACCGCCGGTCCGGCCGACCGCTCGGACACCCGCGTCGTCGTCCGGCTGCTGCGTCTGTGCCATCGCTCCTCGCCCCGGGCGTTCGCTCGGATCGCGGTGCCCTGTCGCTTTCGTATCCCCGAACGCTACCGCTTCCGGCGGGAGGACGCGGCACCCCCCAACCGGCCGTAAACCGTCAGAGCAGGCCATTCCGGTCGGCGGGGAGGTCGAGGACCAGCACGTTGGCGGGGCGGTCCGCGTGGCCGAGCTTGCCGCCGGACTTCTCGTTCGCCTTGTTGACCACGATCGCGATGATGATGCCCGCGAGCACCAGCACGCCGACGATGATCCCGATCACGACCACGGCCGTCGAGCAGCCACCGCCGCCGCTGGGCGCCTTCGGCTGCTGGTACGGCGGCATCGGCTGCGGCGGCGGGGTGTGCGCCTGCGGCGGCTGCTGGAGGAACTGCGGGTGCGGCGTCCGGTAGGCCGGCGGCGGGGTCTGGTACTGCGGCTGCGGCGGCTGCTGGAGGAACTGCGGGTGCGGCGTCTGCGGAGCCTGCGGGTGCGGCGCCTGGTAGGCCGGCGGCGGGGTCTGGTACTGCGGCTGCGGCGGCTGCTGGAGGAACTGCGGGTGCGGCGTCTGCGGAGCCTGCGGGGCGGCGTGCACCGAGCGCGGGCCCTCGTTGATCACCAGCGGGGTGCTGGCCTGCAGCTTGTGCCCGTTGTCTCCGCCCTTGGCGGACGCGATCAGCCGCTCCGCCTCGTCCCGCATCGCCGCCGCGCTCTGGAACCGGTGCGCCGGGTCCTTGCGCAGCGCCTGGGCGACGAACGCGTCCACCTCGGGGGTGACCGAGCGGTTGAGGGTGGAGGGGGCCGGCGGCTCCTCCTGGACGTGCTTGTAGGCGATCGAGAACGCCGAGTCGCCGTCGAAGACCAGCTGCCCGGTGATCATCTCGAAGAGCATCACGCCGACCGAGTACAGGTCGGAGCGGGCGTCCACCGGCTTGCCGAGCGCCTGCTCGGGCGAGAGGTACTGCGGGGTGCCGACCACCATGCCGGTCTGGGTCATCGACGTGACGCCGGATTCCAGCGCGCGGGCGATGCCGAAGTCCATGACCTTGACGTTGCCCTTGCGGTCGAACATGACGTTGCCGGGCTTGATGTCGCGGTGCACCAGGCCCATGTCGTGCGAGGCCTCCAGCGCGTTCAGCACGCCGACGGTGACCTTCAGGGCCTGCTCGGTCGGCATCGCGCCGTACTGGCCGATCGCCTCGTTGATCGCGTCGCGCAGGCCCATGCCGTCGATCAGCTGCATGACGATGTACGGCGTGCTGGAACCGTCCGGGGCGACGTCCTCGCCGCTGTCGTACACCGTGACGATGTTCGGGTGCTCCAGCCGCGCCACGGCCTGGGCCTCGCGGCGGAACCGCTCCTTGAACGAGTCGTCCCGGCCCAGCTCGCTGTGCATGCTCTTCAGCGCGACCTGCCGGTCCAGCACGCGGTCGTGGGCGAGGTGCACGGAGGCCATGCCGCCCTCGCCCAGCAGCCGCTGCAGCACATAGCGGCCGTTGCCCAGGGAGAAGCCCTCGACCGCCGCGTTGCCGTGCTCGCTCATGGTCCTCTGCTCCCCCTCGGCGCGGCCGTGCTCGCCGCAGCCTGACGTTCGGTCTCGTCCGTGCGTGGTGGCCCTGCCCGCTGGACTGGCGGGCCCTGCCGCGGCGGTTCCACCGGCCGGCGACAGGGGCCAGGGTATCGGCTCGCGCCGACGGTGATCGGTCCAGGGCCGGGCCCGCTCCCCGGTCCCGGCCCCCGGTCCCGACGGCCGGGACCGGGGGCGGACCGTCGCGGTACGTCCGGTCCGGACGCGGACCGGACGCACCTGTCGCCGGGGGTGGGGCCGGACGCGACTTACAGGTAGGGACCGGAGCGGATGCCGCGGCCCTGGCCCGGCTCGTCCTCCTCCGGCTCGCCGCTGTGCAGGCCGGGCGGCAGCGCCCGCCGCATCTGCTCCAGCTGGGCCCGCGCCGCCATCTGCTGCGCGAACAGCGCGGTCTGGATGCCGTGGAACAGGCCCTCCAGCCAGCCGACCAGCTGGGCCTGGGCGATCCGCAGCTCGGCCTCGGTCGGGATGGAGTCCTCGGTGAAGGGCAGCGACAGCCGCTCCAGCTCGGCGACCAGCTCCGGGGCCAGACCGAGTTCGAGTTCCTTGATCGAACTCGCGTGGATGTCCTTCAGCCGGGCCCGGCTCGCCTCGTCCAGAGGCGCCGCCCGGACCTCCTCCAGCAGCTGCTTGATCATGCTGCCGATGCGCATGACCTTGGCGGGCTGCTCGACCATCTCGGTCACCGGGAGCTCGCGCGGCACGTCGCCCTCGTGCTCCCCCTCCCCCACCGGGCCGCCGAACCCCTGGCCCACGGGCATCCCGTCCGGTCCGACGATCAGCACCTTCTGGCCGTCCTGCGACTGCCCGCCGGCGGCCCGCAAGGGCTCCTGCGACGGGCGCTCGTTCATCGGATTCGTCATGAACAACATTCTCTCTCACTGGGGTTGGCCGGGCGGAAGCCCCCGGTCGTCCCGCCGTCCTGCGCCGCCCCTGACGACGGTACGCCGCCGGGCGCCACGCGGGTATCCGTACGGATACTCAGTTCCCGCACCGCGACCGCCGACCGTCCGTCCGCCGACCGCAGCCGGCGCCCGGTCCGGCCGGCCCCGCCCGCCGAACCGCAGCCGCCGACGACCCGGCCCCGCGCCGGGCGTGCCGCACCCGGCGCGGGGCCGTCCCGGGCCTCAGCCCTTGCGCAGCCGCAGGCCGACCAGTCCCAGGCCGCAGCCGATCAGGCCCAGGCCGACGCCCAGCGGGAGCTGGGTGGTGGAGGCGTCCTGCCAGTGGGCCGGGAAGATCGCGGGCACGGCGGCGACGGCGGCGACCGGCTGCCCCGTGGCCGCCGCGCCGGCGTCCGGAGCGGCCGGGACCGGGACGGCGGCGGTGTCGCCGGGTGTCCCGGTCTCCGCGGCGCCCCCGTCGGCCTCCGGCTGCTCCGCCTCGGCGACCAGCTCCGGGGCCTGCTCCGGGGCCTGCTCGGGGACCTGCTCCGGTGCCTGCTCGGGGGCCTGCTCCGGTGCCTGCTCGGGGGCCTGCTCCGGGGCCTGCTCCGGGGCCTGCTCGGGGACCTGCTCGGGAGCCTGTTCAGGGGCCTGCTCGGGGGCGTGCTCGGGGACCTGCTCGGGAGCCTGTTCAGGGGCCTGCTCCGGCCCCAGCTCGACGGCTTGGCCCGGCGCCTGCTCGGGGGCCTGCTCCGGCACCCGCTCGGGGACCTGCTCCCTGGCCTGTCCCCTGGCCCGTTCCCTGGCCCGTTCCACGGCGGCGTCGGAGCGCTCGGGCAACGAGGCCGGGTGGTGCCGGCGGACCCACCCGCGGGCGCCGTGCGGATGCGGCGCCGGCCGCCGCGGCGGCGCGGCCGCCGGCCCGGGGACGTCCGTCCCCGCCTCCGGCGAGGGCAGGACCGTCGGCAGCGGCAGGGCCGCCGGCGAAGGCAGCGCGACGGCCGCGGAGGCGGCGGCCAGCGGGAGGGTGAGCCCGAGCACGGCCGCCGCGAACAGCCGCTGGGCGCGGCCGGGGGAGCGGCGGGAAGTACGACGGTGGTGCGGCGCCACGGGCAGTGGCCCGAGCGGTGCGTGCGGTGATGCGGCCACGGTCGGAGTCCTTCCGACGGCCGACGGCGCCCGGGGGCGGCATCGGCGGCGGGACTGCTCCGGACCAGACTCGCACGCCCCGGCCGTTACGGCATTTCGGGCAATTCATGCCCTTTCCGCCGCCGTCCGCCCCGCCCCCGGACCTTCCCCGAACCTCCCCTCGACCTCCGCCGGACCTCCCCCGCTCAGGCCCGCAGCACGACCTTCCCGACCTGCTCCCCGCGCTCCAGCACCCGGTGCGCCTCGGCCACCTCCGCCAGCGGGAGCACCCGGTCCACGACCGGCCGCACCACCCCGGACTCGACCAGCGGCCACACGTGCTCCCGAACGGCCGCCACGATCGCCGCCTTCTCCGCCAGCGGGCGCCCGCGCAGGTTGGTGGCGATCACCGCCCCGCGCTTGCGCAGCAGCGCGTTGAGGTCGAGCTCGCCCTTCACCCCGCCCTGGAGGCCGATGACCACCAGCCGCCCGTTGACCGCCAGCGCCTCCACGTTCCGCTGGAGGTACCTGGCGCCCATGATGTCCAGGATCACGTCCGCCCCGGCGCCGCCGGTGGCTTCCCGGAGCGCCTCGACGAAGTCCTGCTCGCGGTAGTCGATCAGGATGTCCGCGCCCAGCTCGGCGCACCGCGCCAGCTTCTCCTGGCTGCCCGCGGTGACCGCGACCCGCGCGCCGACCGCCTTGGCCAGCTGGATCGCCATGGTCCCGATCCCGCTCGCGCCACCGTGCAGCAGCACCGTCTCGCCGGGCCGCAGGTGCGCGGTGAGGAAGACGTTGGACCACACCGTGCAGGCCACCTCGGGCAGCGCCGCGGCCTCCTCGACGGACAGCCCCGCGGGCAGCGGCAGCAGCTGCCCGGTCGGCACCGCGACCCGCTGCGCGTAGCCGCCGCCGGCCAGCAGCGCGCACACCTCGTCGCCGACCGCCCAGCCGGACACCCCGGGCCCGAGCGCGACGATCCGCCCGGCGCACTCCAGCCCCGGGTAGGGCGAGGCGCCGGGCGGCGGGTTGTAGAAGCCCTGCCGCTGGAGGAGGTCGGCACGGTTGACGGCGGTGGCCGCCACCTCGACCAGGACCTCTCCCTCGGCGGGCACCGGGTCGGGCACCTCGGCCCAGACCAGTGCCTCGGGACCACCGGGTACGGGAATCGTCATCGCATGCATGCCCCGAACCTACTGCGGTCCGGGGCGGTTGCACGGCGCGGCTCAGCCGGTCGGCGCGACTCCGCTGGACTTGATGACGATGACCCGGTCGGTGAGCTGCAGCACGGCGGCCTCCGGCTCGGTGTAGTTGAGCACCCGTCGGCCCCGGACCACCGCGACCACCAGGTCGTCGCACTCGCGCGGGCTGTGCCCGGCCTCGGCCCGGGTGACCGGACGCTCCACCACGTCCAGCCCGTTGCCGTACGTCAGCAGGTCCTCCATCACCGCCCCGGCGTGCGGGCTGAGCATCGACAGCCCGAGCAGGCGGCCGGCCGAACTGGAGCTGGTCACCACGACGTCGGCGCCGCTCTGCCGCAGCAGCGGCGCGTTCTCGTCCTCCCGGACGGCGGCGACCACGGTGGCGGCCTTGTTCAGCTGCCGGGCCGTCAGCGTGATCAGTACGGCGGTGTCGTCCCGCTCCGGTGCGACCACCACCCGCGCGGCGGTGGGCAGCGCGGCCCGCACCAGGGTGTCGGTGCGGGTGGCGTCGCCGACCACCCCGACCAGGCCGTGCTGGGCGGCCTGGTCGATCACCTTGCGCTGCGGGTCGACGACGACGATGTCCTCCTTCTTCACCCCCTGTCCGAGCAGGGTGTCGACGGCGCTGCGGCCCTTCGTCCCGTAGCCGATGACGACGGTGTGCTCGCGCACGGTGGACCTCCAGCGGTTCAACCGCCATTGCAGGCGGGTCCGTTCGGTGAGCACCTCCAGGGTGGTGCCGACCAGGATGATCAGGAACACCACGCGCAGCGGGGTGATCACGAAGATGTTGGTGAGCCGGGCGCTGTCGCTGAACGGGGTGATGTCGCCGTACCCGGTGGTGGAGAGCGTCACCGTGGCGTAGTACGCCGCGTCCAGGAAGCTGAGTTCGCCACCGGCGTTGTCGTTGTAGCCCTCCCGGTCGAGGTAGACGATGAACGAGGTGGCGACCAGGACGGCGAGCGCCAGCAGCAGCCGGGAGCCGACCTGCCGGACGGCGGGCGCGGCCCGTCGGGCGGGCAGCACGATCCCGGCATCCGCCCACGGCTCGGTGCCGGGCGCCGTCGTGCGTCGAAGCCGGCTCATGCGCCCACCTCGCGCTGCCCGGCCGCCGCTTCTCCCGACGCGTACCTCTTGATGGCTCCCTCTACCCCGGCCTCCGGCCGGGGGTACCCCCACCGCTCGCTCACGGCACCTCCAGCAGTTCGACCGTCTCCCCCGCGCCCGCCCCGCCGGGCGGCACGACGGCCAGCGCCTCCGCCCGGGCGAGCCCGCGCAGCATCGCCGGCCCGTCGAAGGCCAGCGGCAGGACGCCCTCGGCGGTCCGCCGGACCGGCTGGAGCCGGGTGTCCGTACGGTGCCCGTGCAGGTCGGCCGCGACCGGTGCGAGGACGGGGACGCCGGCCGGCCGCCCGCCGCGGGCGCGCAGCAGCGGCAGGACGAGGGTCACCATCCCGGCGACGGCGGCCAGCGGGTTGCCCGGCAGGCCCACCAGGTGACGGCCGCCGGGGAGTTCGGCCAGCAGCATCGGGTGCCCCGGCCGGACGGCGACGCCGTCCACCAGCAGTCGGCCACCGGCCTCGGCGAGCGCCCGGTGCAGGAAGTCGACCGGCCCGGCGGCCGTCCCGCCGGTGGTGACCACGAGGTCGGCGGTGGAGTGCCGCAGCGCGTCCCGGAGCAGCCCGAAGTCGTCCCGGACGTAGCCGACTTCTTCGGCCGGCTCGGCCCCGGCGGCCCGCAGCCAGGGCGGCAGCAGCGGCCCGAGGGCGTCCCGGACCAGCCCGGGAGCGGGCACCCCGGCGGTGATCAACTCATCTCCCAGGACGAGCAGTTGGACCTCGGGACGGCGATGCACGGACAGCCCGTCGTGGCCGCAGGCGGCGGCCAGGCCGAGCACGGCCGGTCCGACCGTGGTGCCGGACGGCAGCAACTCCTCGCCCCGGCGGCACTCCTGGCCGCGCGGGCGGACGTCCTGACCGGTGCCCAGCGGCCGCGGGCCGCTGTCGTGCAGCAGCGCGCCGTCCGTCCGCCCGTGCTCACGGCGCAGTACGGCGGTGGCGCCGGGCGGCAGTTGGGCACCGGTGGCGATCTCCACGGCGGTGCCGTCGGCCAGCGGCGCCGGATCGGCCCGTCCGGCCAGCACCCGGCCGGCGACCCGCCACGGGCCGGGACCGGCGACCGCCCAGCCGTCCATCGCGGAGGTGTCGAAGGCGGGCAGGTCGGTCAGCGCGCCGAGCGGCTCGGCGAGGGTGCGGCCGAGCGCCTCGGCCAGCGGGACGGCGACCCCGGGCAGCGGGTGCGGCCCGGCCCGGCGCGCGGTCTCGCGGGCCCGGGGCCAGCTCAGCACGCCGGGGCCGGTGGCCGGTGCGGTCACGGTGGCCTGGCCGACCGCGCTCACGACTCGCCCGGCCGGCCGGCAGTTCCCCAGCCCTCGACGAGGGTCTCGGCCCGCCGGGCCGCGTCGGCGACGGCCTGCGCCCCGCCGCCCCGCTGGGCGGCCCCGTAGCCGATCAGGAAGGCGGTCAGCGGCGCGGCCGGCCGGTCCACCCCGTGCGCGACCACCCGGGCCGTGTCGAGTAGACCACGGACGTCGACGTCCAGGTCGATGCCCAGGTCGGCCTTGACCTCGGCGATCCAGTCATCCAGCGTGCGCTCCATGCGCCCATGCTGCCCGATCGGCGGTTTCACCGAGGTGTTCGCCCCGAGTGCGGCGCGCGTCGTTTCGCTCACACCGCGGTGGTGCGACCGGTGAGATTCAGCTCCGGTCGCGCTCGCGGGCCCGTTCCAGGTCCTCCCAGGTGTCGCAGTCGTGGGCGACGCCGTCGGTGTCGGCCACCCGCGGCCCGCTCAGCCCGCCGACCAGCCGGCGCAGCGGCCTACCGGCCGGCTCGCCGAGATCGGCCAGCGCGGCGCGCAGTGCCGCGGTCCGGTAGGCGGCGGCGAGCGGCTGTTCCCGGCCGGCCGCGTCGACCAACACCGCGCGGTCCGCCGGCGCACCGGCCTCGTCGAGGGCGGTGACCAGCCGTTCCACCGTCCGCCGGTCCAGGAACGGCAGGTCGGCGGCGAGCAGCAGCACGACGTCCGCCGTGACCAGGCCGAGCCCGGCCGCGACGGCGGCCACCGGCCCGCCACCGGGTGGCTGCTCCCTGGTCCAGCGGACGCCGGCCCGCCCGCTCGGCCGGGCCGGGCCGACCACCACGGTGGTGCGGGCGCCCGCGCAGGCGGCGAGCACCCGGTCGAGCAGGGTGGTCCCGCCCACCGTCAGCCCCGGTTTGTCGGCCCCGCCGAGGCGCCGGGCGGCCCCGCCCGCCGGGACGATCACGTCGTACGGCGTCATGCGGCCAGTATCCGCCCCTGGCCCTACCGCCCCGCGGCGTCCCGGCCCTCCCCGCCCTCCGGGCCCTCCTCGGGCTCGGCGACGAGTTCGGCCTCGACGGTGTCCTCGGCCGTGCGCGCGGTGTTGGCCCGCGCGCCCAGCTCCAGGAAGGACGGCAGGGTCAGCTCCCCGTAGCGCTCGTTCATCGCCGTGACCAGCGCCTCCGGGTCGTCCGGGTGCGCGGCCAGCAGCCGGTCGAAGTCCTGGAGGTACTCGCCGGTGAAGGCGAGCACCCGGGCGGCGTCGTCGCCCTGGCCCGGGGCCCGGTGGCCGGCGATCACCCGTTCCGCACCGAGGTCGGCGATCCGGCCGAGGTTGTGCCCCCAGGTGGTGCGCTGGGCCGGGGTGGTGTCGGCGGTCCAGACGTGGGTGCCGTTGTGGACGAAGTCCCCGGCGATCACGGTGCGGATGCTCGGCACGTGGACGACCGTGGAGTCCCCGCAGTCGGCCTGGCCGAGCAGCAGCACCGGGATCACCTGGCGGTCCAGCATCAGCGGCTGCGGCAGCAGCGGGGCGGGGATCAGCGGGTGGTCCGGGACGTCGTCGCCGTACACCGGCTTCCACTGCGCGACCTTCGCGGCGACGGTCCGCCGGATGCCCTCGACCACGGCCGGGGCGGCCAGCAGCTGCGCCTCGGGGAAGAGCCGCAGCACCTCCTCGGCGCCGAAGTAGTGGTCCGGGTGCTGGTGGGTGACCACGACGGCGAGCAGCCGTCTGCCCTTGCCGGCGACCCACTCGGCCAGTTCGCGACCGGCGCTGCGGGTGAGCTGGGCGTCCACCAGGATCGCCGTCCGCTCGCCGAGGATCAGCGTGGAGGTGGCGAAGAAGGCCGACTCGGGACCGGTGAAGACGGCGACCTCCAGCGGCCGGACCGGCTGCCCGGACTCCGGCTGCCCGGACTCCGGCGGCTCGGCACCCGCGCCGGCGCTCTCCTCGGGCGGGGACGTCGTCACGGGCTGCTCCCTCTGGTCGGCGGTCGGACTTCCTGCGCCCTACAGCATGGGAGCACGGGCGGCCGAATGCGCGGAAGGCGCGCCCGGCGGGGCACGCCTTCCGGTGCACGTCACACCGTGCGCGGGAGTTCGGTCGTCAGCGCGTGGCGGCGGCGCCGCGCAGTCGCGCCAGCCGGTCGGTGACGCCCCAGGTGGTCACCCGCCACAGCGCCTCGACCACGATGTTGCGGCTCATCTTGGACGCCCCGAGTTCGCGCTCGACGAAGGTGATCGGCACCTCGGCGACCTTGAAGCCGGCCTTCACCGTGCGCCAGGCCAGGTCGACCTGGAAGCAGTACCCGGCCGAGGCGACCTCGTCCATGCCCAGGCCCAGCAGGGTCTCCTTGCGGAACGCCCGGTAGCCGCCGGTGACGTCCCGGATCGGCACGTCCAGCATCAGCCGCGAGTACGTCGAGCCGCCGCGCGAGAGCAGCAGCCGCGACTTCGGCCAGTTGACCACCCGGCCGCCCGGCACCCAGCGCGAGCCCAGCACCAGGTCGGCGCCGCGCAGCGCGGCCAGCAGCCGGTCCAGTTCCTCGGGCTGGTGCGAGCCGTCCGCGTCCATCTCGACCAGGACGTCGTAGCCGTTGTCGATGCCCCAGCGGAAGCCCGCGAGGTAGGCGGCGCCCAGGCCCTCCTTGCCCCTGCGGTGCATGACGTGGACGTGCTCGTCCTCGACCGCCAGCTTGTCCGCCAGCTCGCCGGTGCCGTCAGGGCTGTTGTCGTCGGCGACCAGCACGTGCGCCTCGGGCACGGCGGCACGGACCCGGCCGACGATCCGCTCGACGTTCTCCGCCTCGTTGTAGGTCGGGATGATCACCAGGACCTTGCCGAGATCAGCAAAACTCTGCTGGTTCACGGTCACGTACAAACCTCTCGGCCGGTGGCGGGGGTGTCCGGGACACCGGCGCCCGCACTCTGGAACGCGGCTCCGCCGGCACCACCTGGCCGGGGTGGACCTCGGTGGCGAATTGCACGCAGGGCGGAGGCTACTGCGTCCTGGCATTCTACTACCGCGCCGGGAACCGCCGGTCCGACCGCGGCACTCCCACCGGACGCCCGCCGTTTCCCCGTGGGTGACACCGGTCGGCTAGGGTCGTTTCCCTTGCCCGTGCCCGGACAGCCCGCTCCGCCGGGCCCGCCCCGGCGATCCGGACTCGGGACGTCCGGGGCCGCCCAGACAGCGAAGGAGTAGGACCGCGCGCATGGACAGGCTCGTCAACACCGTCCGCCCGTACGCCTGGGGGTCGCTCACCGCCCTGCCCGAGCTGCTCGGGCAGCGGCCGACCGGTGAGCCGCAGGCCGAGCTGTGGATGGGCGCCCACCCCGGTGCCCCGTCGCACGCCGACCGCGGCGAGGGTCCGCGCCGGCTGGACGAGCTGATCGCGGCCGACCCCGAGGGCGAGCTGGGCGCGGCGAGCGTGGCCAGGTTCGGCCCGACCCTGCCGTTCCTCTTCAAGGTGCTGGCCGCAGGCATCCCGCTGTCCATCCAGGCCCACCCCACGCTCGACCAGGCCCGGGCCGGCTTCGCCGCCGAGAACGCCCTCGGCATCCCCCAGGACGCCCCCGAGCGCAACTACCGGGACGCCAACCACAAGCCCGAAATGGTCTGCGCCCTGGGCGAGTTCGAGGGCCTGTGCGGCTTCCGCCGGCCCGCCGACGCGGCCCGGCTGCTGGCCGGACTCGCGGTGCCCGGGCTCGCCCCGGTGATCGATCGGCTGGCCTCCGGCGGGGGCACCTCCCGGCCCAAGGCCGGGGGAGAGTCCGAGTCGCTGCGCGGCGCCCTGACCGCCGCCCTCGCTCTGGACGGGGAGACCGTCCGGCGGACCGTCGAGGTGCTGGCGGCGACCGACCCCGACGGGGAGTACGCCCCGTACGCCCGGATCGCCGAGGACTTCCCGGACGACCGCGGCGTGATCGCCGGCATGCTGCTCAACCACGTCCGGCTGCGGGCCGGCCAGGCTCTGTACCTGGGCGCCGGGGTGCCGCACGCCTACCTGTCCGGCGTCTGCGTCGAGCTCCAGGCCAACTCCGACAACGTACTGCGGGCCGGCCTCACCCCGAAGCACATCGACGTGCCGGAGCTGCTGGAGGTCGTGGTCTTCGCGGCCGGCGCCCCCGAGCTGCTGGAGCCGGTCCCGGTCGAGGGCACCCCGGGCGAGGAGCTCTACCCCGTCCCGATCGACGAGTTCCGGCTGTCCCGCTTCGTGCTGGACGGCGCCGCGCGCGAGATCGACGGCCGCACCCCGCAGATCCTGCTCTGCACCGAGGGCGGCGCCCGGCTGACCGCCGCCGACGGCACCGTGCTGGACCTGGCCCGCGGCCAGTCCGCCTTCCTCCCCGCCACCGGCGCCCCGACCCGCCTCTCCGGCTCCGGCAGCACGCTCTTCCGCGCCACCGTCACCGTCTGACTCCCCGCCCCGACGCCGGGGCCGGGCTCAGTCCCGGGTCATGTCGACGAAGCGCGAGTAGTGGCCCTGGAAGGCCACCGTGATGGTCGCGGTCGGACCGTTACGGTGCTTGGCGACGATCAGGTCGGCCTCGCCCGCGCGCGGCGACTCCTTCTCGTAGGCGTCCTCGCGGTGCAGCAGGATGACCATGTCGGCGTCCTGCTCGATCGAGCCGGACTCGCGGAGGTCCGAGACCATCGGCCGCTTGTCGGTGCGCTGCTCGGGGCCACGGTTCAGCTGGGAGAGCGCGATGACCGGCACTTCCAGCTCCTTGGCCAGCAGCTTGAGGTTTCGGGACATGTCCGAGACCTCCTGCTGACGGTTCTCGGCCCGCCGGGAGCCGCCGGACTGCATCAGCTGGAGGTAGTCGATGACGATCAGCTTGATGTCGTTGCGCTGCTTCAGCCGGCGGCACTTGGCGCGGATCTCCATCATCGACAGGTTCGGCGAGTCGTCGATGAACAGCGGCGCCTCGCTGACGTCCGGCATCCGGCGGGCGACCCGGGTCCAGTCGTCGTCCGTCATGTTCCCGGAGCGCATGTGGTGCAGCGCCACCCGGGCCTCGGCGGAGAGCAGGCGCATGGCGATCTCGTTGCGGCCCATTTCGAGCGAGAAGATCACGCTCGGCAGCTTGTGGTGGATCGAACAGGCCCGCGCGAAGTCCAGCGCGAGCGTGGACTTGCCCATCGCGGGGCGGGCCGCGATGACGATCATCTGGCCCGGGTGCAGCCCGTTGGTGAGCTGGTCGAAGTCGGCGAAGCCGGTCGGCACGCCGGACATCTGGCCCTGCCGGGAGCCGATCGCCTCGATCTCGTCGAGGGCGCCCTCCATGATGTCGGCGAGCGGCGCGTAGTCCTCGTTGGTGCGCTGCTCGGTGACGGCGTAGATCTCCGCCTGGGCGGCGTTGACGATCTCGTCCACGTCGCCCTCGGCCGCGTAGCCCATGCCGGCGATCCGGGTGCCCGCCTCGACCAGTCGGCGAAGCACCGCGCGCTCGTGCACGATCTGGGCGTAGTACTCGGCGTTGGCCGCCGTCGGGACGGAGTTGACCAGGGTGTGCAGGTACGCGGCGCCGCCGACCCGCTGGAGCTCGCCGCGCTTGGTCAGCTCACCGGCCACGGTGATCGGGTCGGCCGGCTCGCCGCGGGCGTAGAGGTCGAGGATCGCGCCGTGGACCATCTCGTGCGCGGGCCGGTAGTAGTCGGCCGGCTTGAGCACCTCGACCACGTCGGCGATGGCGTCCTTGGAGAGCAGCATGCCGCCGAGGACGGACTTCTCGGCGTCCAGGTCCTGCGGTGGGACGCGCTCGAAGCCGTCCACCGCGCCCGCGCCGTCGCCCTCGTCCCGGCGCTGCCAGCCGCCCTCGGGCCGGCCGCCCTTGCCACCCTTCTGGAAGCCGCCCTTGCCGCCCTTCTGGAAGCCGTCGCGGCCACCGCCCTGACGGTCCTCGCCGCGGTTGCGGGAGACCGGCAGCCGGTCGCCGGGGCCGTCCGGGAAGGGGGCGTCGTCGTAGGCGCCGACCGGGAAGGGGTCCTCGGCGGTCTGCCAGTCATCCTCCGGCGGCGGGGCGTCGTGGTCGTCGTACTGGGGGCCGGTCACGCGTGTTCCCCGATCAGCGAGTGGTGCGAAGTTGGAGCGGGCTTGCCGGTGGCTGGGTGGAGCGGATCCTCTTTGTACGCCACGGCTCCGACAAATCGGACGCCGGGGGCGGCGGGAGTGTCGGGCGGAGGGCCCACGCTAAAGCGCCGGGCGCCCTCGCGCCAAGGCGGTTATCCACAGGGGGTGTGGATGAGTGGCCCCGTCCTGTGGAGAACTGCCGCAAAGCTGTGGACACCCCTGTGGACGTCCCTGTGGATAACCGGACGATCGATCCACCGTCAACCTGTTGACCTGGGATTACCTCATTCCGGGCCTGTGCATGAGAAATTCTTCACACACCTCCGAACGGCTGTGGGCACAGAGCGGGCGAACCGCGTCGCTCAGGGTTTCGAGTAATAGGCATCTGACCCTTACATCCATTACCTGTGGATGAGTAGCCTGGTGCCCATGACCGCCTCGCCCCCGACCCCGGCCCCCTCGCGCCGCCGGCACGACCGGGAGATCCTCGCCCTGGCCGTCCCGGCCTTCGGCGCGCTCGTCGCCGAACCGCTCTTCCTGATGGCCGACTCGGCGATCGTCGGCCACCTCGGCACCCCCCAGCTGGCCGGGGTGGGCGTCGCCTCCGCCGCGCTCTCCACCGCGACCGGCGTGTTCGTCTTCCTCGCCTACGCCACCACCGCGGCGGTCGCCCGCCGGATCGGCGCCGGGGACCGCCGGGGCGCCGTGCAGCAGGGCGTCGACGGCATCTGGCTGGCGCTGGGCCTGGCCGTCCCGGTGGTCCTCCTCACCCTGCTGCTGGCCCCCTGGGCGGCCGACGCGCTGGGCGCCTCGGCGACCGCCGCGCCGCACGCGGTGACGTACCTGCGGATCAGCTCCCTGGGCATCCCCGCGATGCTCATGGTGCTCGCCGCCACCGGGGTGCTGCGCGGTCTCCAGGACACCCGCACACCGCTGGTGGTGGCGGTCGCGGGCTTCGCCGCCAACATCGGCCTGAACGCCGGCCTGGTGTACGGCGCCGGGCTCGGGGTGGCCGGCTCGGCCTGGGGCACCGTGCTCGCCCAGACCGGGATGGCCGCCGCCTACCTGGTCGTGGTGGTCCGCGGAGCCCGCCGGGAGGGGGCCTCGCTGCGGCCGGACCCGGCGGGCATCCGGGCCGGCGCCAGGGCCGGCGGCCCGCTGCTGGTCCGGACGATCAGCCTGCGCGCGGTGCTGATGACCGCCACCGCGGTGGCGGCCCGGCTCGGCGACGACCAGGTGGCCGCCCACCAGATCACCATGACGCTGTTCAACTTCCTGGCCTTCGCGCTGGACGCCATCGCGATCGCCGGCCAGGCCATCATCGGCCGCTACCTGGGCGCCTCGGACGCCCCCGGCGCCCGGGCCGCCACCCGGCGGATGGTCGAGTGGGGCATCGTCTCCGGGCTGGTCCTCGGGCTGCTGGTGGTGCTCGCCCGCCCGCTGTACGTCCCGCTGTTCACGCCCGACCCGGTCGTCCGGGCCCAGCTGGACACCGCCCTGCTGCTGCTCGCGCTCACCCAGCCGGTGGCCGGCCTGGTCTTCGTGCTGGACGGCGTGCTGATGGGGGCCGGCGACGGCCCCTACCTGGCCTGGGCCGGGCTCGCCACCCTGGCGGTGTTCGTCCCGGTGGCCCTGGCGGTGCCGGCCACCGGCACCGGACTGGCCGGGCTCTGGTGGGCGATGAACCTGTTCATGCTGCTGCGGGCCGGCTTCCTGGTCTGGCGCGCCCGCGGCGGCAAGTGGCTGGTCACCGGAGCGGTGCGCGGCTGAGGGCGGGGACCGACCGGAAAAGACCGAGGGCCGGACTCCCGGAGGAGTCCGGCCCTCGGGCCTGGGCTACGGAGCTCAGGCAGCCACGACGGCGACGTCGAGGTTGGCCACGACGTCCGAGTGCAGCTTGACCGAGACCTTGTGGGAGCCCACGGTCTTGATCGGCGAGGCGATCGCGACGGCGCGCTTGTCCACCGCCGGGCCGCCGGCGGCCTTGATGGCCTCGACGACGTCGGCCTGGGTCACCGAGCCGAACAGACGGCCGGCGTCGCCCGAGCGGACGGCCAGCTTGACCTGGACGCCCTCGAGCTGACCCTTGACCTCGTTGGCGGCCTCGAGGGTCTGGATGGCGTGGATCTTCCGGGCGCGACGGATGGCGTCGACGTCCTTCTGACCACCCTTGGTCCAGCGGATGGCGTAGCCACGCGGGACCAGGTAGTTGCGGGCGTAGCCGTCCTTGACCTCGACGACCTCGCCGGCGGAGCCGAGACCCGGCACCTCGTGCGTGAGGATGATCTTCATTACTCGGTCACCCTCTCTTAGCGCGCGGTGCTGGTGTAGGGCAGCAGCGCCATCTCACGGCTGTTCTTCACGGCCGTGGCGACGTCACGCTGGTGCTGGGTGCAGTTGCCGGTCACCCGACGGGCACGGATCTTGCCGCGGTCGGAGATGTACTTCCGCAGCAGGTTCGTGTCCTTGTAGTCAACGTAGTTGACCTTGTCCTTGCAGAAGACGCAAACCTTCTTCTTCGGCTTGCGAGCAGGCGGCTTCGCCATTGTGTGCTCCATTTGGGGTTCACGGTCCGGCGGGCGTCCGGGGACGCCGGCTGCCGGACCGCACGAAATCTGTCAGCTCTTAGAACGGGGGCTCTTCCGAGTAGCCGCTGCCACCGGACGGGGCACCCCAGCCGCCGCCCTGGTTTCCACCGGACGGGGCACTGGAGGCCCAGGGGTCGTCGGAGGGGCCGGACTGGCCGCCGCCGGAGTTTCCACCCCAGCCACCGCCGCCCTGCTGGCCGCCACCGCCGCCGCCCCAGCCGCCACCGCCCTGGCCGCCACCCTGCTGGCCGCCGAAGCCGCCACCGGGGCCGCCGGACCGGTTGGCCCGGGTGACCTTGGCGGTCGCCGAGCGCAGGCTCGGGCCGACCTCGTCGACCTCGACCTCGAAGACCGTCCGCTTCTCGCCTTCCTTGGTCTCGTAAGACCGCTGGCGCAGTCGGCCCTGCACGATGACGCGCATGCCGCGCTGCAGCGACTCGGCCACGTTCTCCGCCGGCTGCCGCCAGACGTTGCACGTGAGGAAGAGGCTCTCGCCGTCCTTCCACTCGTTCGTCTGACGGTCGAAGGTGCGGGGGGTGGACGCGATGCGGAACTTCGCGACCGCCGCACCCGACGGGGTGAAGCGCAGCTCGGGGTCGTCGACGAGATTGCCGACGAGGGTGATGACGGTCTCGCCTGCCATGGTGGTGATGACCTCTCGGGAAGATGTCCGTTCACCGCTGTTTCACGTGAAACAGCGGACGCGAGCTACCCGAGACCCGAAGGCCTCAGAGGTGGCTCAGTGGGTGTCCGGGCGCAGGACCTTGGTCCGCAGAACCGACTCGCTCAGGCCCAGCTGGCGGTCGAGCTCCTTGACGACCTCAGGCGTGGCCTTGAGGTCGATGACCGAGTAGATGCCCTCGGACTGCTTGTTGATCTCGTAAGCCAGACGGCGGCGACCCCAGGTGTCGACCTTCTCCACCTTGCCGCCGGCGTTGCGGACGACAGCGAGGAAGCTCTCGATCAGGGGGGAGACAGCGCGCTCCTCGACCGAGGGGTCGAGGATGACCATCAGCTCGTAGTGACGCATGAGTAACCCACCTCCTTTGGACTCAGCGGCCACGGTCTCTCCGTGGCAGGAGGGTTGTGCGTAGCGTCGGCACCGGAGCAGTGACGACTCCGGCCCACCGTAACGGCAGGGTCGGACAGTCGGCCCCGCTCCACCCGGAAGAGGGTGCAAAGGGGGCACAACTACACCAGTGCAGACGGCACAGCCTACCCGCACCCGGACGGCCGAACAAAACGCATAGGGGTTGTGAGAGCGACCCAAGCACCGCAATCTGGACGGAACGGGATCCCTGCCCGTTCGTCTCCACGCCAGGAGGTGGGACCCATGGCCCAGTCCGTCCACCGCATGCCCGCCCTCACGCTGAACACCGACGGCCACCCGCACCCCCGCGAGAACGCCCTGGTGGGCATCACCGCCCTGCTGGGCATGATCGCCTTCACCACCTCGTTCTTCCACAACCTGCACCTGCTGACCTCGTGGACCGGCCTGTTCGGCATCATCACGGGCCTGTGGGGCATGTTCGTCTCGGTCACCACCGCCGAGCGCTTCGTCCTGATGATCACACTCGGTGCCGCCGCCATCGGCTTCTACCTCGGCATCGCCCGCGGCGGCCTCTGGGGCTGACCCGCCCCCGGACCGCCCCCGCGCCGCCGCCCCGCGCCGGCGCCCCCGCCTGACCCCGTCCCGCCCCGTCGCCCCACTGGGACCGAGCCCACAGCGCCCGTCCGGAACCCTCGCCGCCCCCGTCGCGTATCTGCAAGAGGAGACAGGTATCCGACGGGGGCGGCGCCGTGCCCGCAGCGGCGGGCGCCCGAGCCCCGGACGATAAGGTCAGCCCAGAACCTGGGGCCACCGCAGCCCGACCGACGAGGAGCACCGAGCACATGAGCCTGCGCCTGAGGACGATCACCCGCGAGGAGCACCTCGCCTTCATCAGGAGCCGCGCCTCGGCCAGCCACATGCAGGTGCCGTCGTGGGGCGACGTGAAGGCCGAGTGGCGGTCCGAGTCGATCGGCTGGTTCGACGACGCCGACCAGCTCGTCGGCGCCGGCCTGGTCCTCTACCGCCAGCTGCCCAAGCTCAAGCGCTACCTCGCCTACCTGCCCGAGGGCCCGGTCATCGACTGGTTCGACCGCGACCTCGACCGCTGGCTCTCCCCGATGCTGGCGCACCTCAAGTCTCAGGGCGCGTTCTCGGTGAAGATGGGCCCGCCGGTGGTCATCCGCCGCTGGAACGCCCCCACCATCAAGGAGGCCATCGCCGCCAAGCAGGCCAAGCGGCTGCGCGACGTCGAGGCCGACTGGTACGAGGCCCGCGCCTTCGAGGTGGCCGACCGGCTGCGCAAGGCAGGCTGGCTCCAGGGCGAGGACGGCGGCGCCGGCTTCGGTGACGTCCAGCCCCGCTACGTCTTCCAGGTGCCCCTGGCCAACCGCTCGCTGGACGACATCCACAAGAACTTCAACCAGCTCTGGCGCCGCAACATCAAGAAGGCCGAGAAGAGCGGCGTCGAGGTGATCC
Source organism: Kitasatospora sp. NPDC001132 (assembly GCF_053598415.1). Classification (NCBI taxonomy): domain Bacteria; kingdom Bacillati; phylum Actinomycetota; class Actinomycetes; order Kitasatosporales; family Streptomycetaceae; genus Kitasatospora; species Kitasatospora sp. NPDC001132. The sequence goes on from NZ_JBSFKF010000014.1 coordinate 118,030, forward strand.
AGGGCGGCTACGACGACCTGCCGATCTTCCACCAGCTCTACCTGGTCACCGCCGAGCGCGACAAGTTCACCCCCCGCCCGCTGGCCTACTTCCAGCGGATGTGGAAGGCCCTCGTGGCCGAGGACCCGAACCGCATGCGGCTCTACATCGCCTACCACGAGGGCGAGCCGCTGGCCGCCACCACGATGCTGGTGGTCGGCGAGCACGTCTGGTACTCCTACGGCGCCTCGGCCAACCACAAGCGCGAGGTCAAGCCGTCCAACGCCATCCAGTGGCGGATGATGCGCGACTCCTACGCCCTGGGCGGCGGGGTGTACGACCTGCGCGGCATCAGTGACACCCTGGACGAGAACGACCACCTGTTCGGCCTGATCCAGTTCAAGGTCGGCACCGGCGGCCAGGCGGCCGAGTACCTCGGCGAATGGGACTTCCCGCTCAACAAGCTGCTGCACAAGGCCCTCGACCTCTACATGTCCCGCCGCTGAGGAGGCTGACCCGATGACGCTGTCGCTCTACCTCGACACCGAACGCTGGCGCACCCACCAGCGTTCCGTCCTCGCCGAGTTCCCCGGCCTGGTGCCGGTCGCCAAGGGGAACGGCTACGGCCTGGGCAACCACCGGCTGGCCGAGGAGGCGACGCTGCTGGGCACCGGGGTGCTCGCCGTCGGTACCGCGTACGAGGCGGCCGACGCCGCCGAGTGGTACGGCGGCGAGCTGCTGGTGCTCACCCCGTACCGGGTCGGCGAGGAGGTGCTCCCGCTGCCGCACGCCCGGGTGATCCGGACGGTGGCATCGGTGGACGCCCTCCGCACGCTGCCCGGCGCCCGGGTGGTGGTGGAGTGCATGACGACCATGCGCCGGCACGGCGTGAGCGCGGCCGACCTGCGCGCCGTCGCCGCCGAGCTGGAGGGCGTCGGCTTCGAGGGCCTGGCGCTGCACCTGCCGATGGACCGGCCGGACGGCTCCAGTCCGGTCGAGGAGGTCGCGTACTGGGTGGACACCGCCCAGGCGGCCGGCATCCCGGTGCACACGGTGTTCGTCAGCCACCTCGGCGCCGCGGGCATGGACCAGCTCGCCCAGCGGTACCCGCAGACGGTCTTCCGGGCCCGGATCGGCACCCGGCTCTGGCTGGGCGACCACGCCGCGCTGGAGGTCCGGGCCACCGTCCTGGACGTCACCCCGCTGCAGAAGGGCGACCGCTACGGCTACCGCCAGCACCCGGCGCCCGCCGACGGCCACATCCTGGTGGTCGCCGGTGGCACCGCGCACGGCATCGGCCTGGAGGCGCCCAAGTACGTGGCGAGCATGGGGGCCCGGGCCAAGGGCATCGCCCGGGCCGGCCTGGCGACGGTCAACAAGACCAAGTCGCCGTTCCACTGGGCCGGCAAGCAGCTGTGGTTCGCCGAGCCGCCGCACATGCAGGTCTCGCTGCTGTTCCTGGACGGGGACACCAAGCCCCCGGCGATCGGCGAGGAGCTCGGCCTCCAGGTCCGCCACACCACCACGCACTTCGACCGCGTGGTGGACCGCTGAGCACCGCCCTGGGCGCTCGGCTCGCTCGCGCCAGCGCCTAGGCCTTCTCGGCCGGCTCCGGCGGTTCGGGCTCGTCGAGCCACTGCTCGGGGCCGGCCGGCGCGTACGCGGCGTAGCTCTCCTCCTCGCGCAGCCGGCGGGCGGTGCCCAGCACGGCCACGTCCGGAGCCCGGTCCAGCACCCCGCCGGAGGGGTCGTCGCTGCCGTCCCAGCGGACCGGGTCGCGGTCCGGGTGGAGGACGTCGCGGACCACCAGGGCGACCAGGTAGAGCGTGCCCAGCAGGTGCAGCCCGATCGCGAAGTGGTACCAGCCCTCGCTGATCCCGTGCTGCTTGGAGCCGGTGACCAGGCCCAGGTGGGACCAGATGCCCAGCGTGTAGAGCACCTCGCAGGCCTGCCAGATCAGGAAGTCCCGCCAGCGCGGCCGGGCCAGCACCGCGAGCGGCAGCAGCCAGAGCGCGTACTGCGGCGAGTACACCTTGTTGACCAGCACGAACAGCGCGACCACCAGGAAGGCCAGCTGGGCGAGGCGCGGCCGGCGCGGGGCCGAGAAGCCGAGCCACGCTATGGCCAGGCAGCCCAGCACCATCAGCACGCCGATGTAGACGTCGAGGTCGGCCAGCCCGGCGCCGCGGCGCTGCATCAGGATCAGCCAGAACGAGCCGTAGTCCTCGCCGCGGTGCTTGCTGAACACGTAGAAGGTCGACCAGCCCCGCCAGTTGACCAGCATGATCGGCAGGTTGACCACCAGCCAGGAGCCGACCGCGCCGCCCAGCATCACCCGGAACTCGCGCCACTTGCCGGCCCGCCAGCAGAGCACCAGCAGCGGGCCGATCAGCAGCAGCGGGTAGAGCTTGGCCGCGGTGGCCAGGCCGATGAAGACGCCGGCCCAGCCCGGCCGGGCGCCGGCCCACCAGGCCATCGCCACGGCGGCCAGGGCGACCGCGAGCAGGTCCCAGTTGACGGTGCCGTTGAGCAGCAGGACGGGGGCGAGCGCGAACAGCAGCGCGTCCCACGGGCGGCGCCGGTGGGTGCGCGAGAGCGCCACCACGGCGACCACCGCGCAGGCCATCAGCATCCCGGCGTTGATCGCCCAGAACCACTGCTCCTGGCTCTGCCGGTCCCCGCCGCCGGGCGTCAGCCAGGCCGCGACCTGCATGAACAGGCCGGTCAGCACCGGGTACTCCAGGTACTGGAGGTCCCCCGAGGAGCCCGGGATGCGGTCCACGTACGGGTGCAGCCCGGCCGCGAAGCCGCGTCCGGAGAACAGGTGTGGGATGTCGCTGTAGCAGGCGTGGATGTACTGCGGTGAGCCCGGCTGGAACCAGGCCTGCTCGTAGCAGGGCAGCTTCTGCACCATGCCGAGCACCGAGACCACGATCACCGCGAGCGCCAGGAAGCGCGCCGGGATCCACCAGGAGACGCCGAGCAGCGCCCGGCGGCCGGGGGGCCCGCCGAACACCTCGCTGCCGGCCGCCGCCACCGGGTCCTCGTCGGCCGGGACGACGACGGTGTTGGCCGCCGGCGCGGCCGTGGCGACGGCAGCCGGGAGGGGCCCTGCGGCGGCGCCGGACCCGACCGGGCCGGCGGTTTCGTCACGATCGCTCGACGTCATGCCGGACATCCTGCCGCACCGACCCCGCCGGGACGAGGAGGCCCCCGCAACGGTCCGCGCCCCGGTACGGCGGGCGGGTGTGGCAATCGTGACGAATCCGGCAGCGGTCCCGTCGGCGGCGGCGGCCCCCGACGGAAAGGCGGCGGAGGACGGCGAAGAGGCGACGGCCCCGACGGAAAACGGCGGTGGCGGCCCTCCGGGGAGGACCGCCACCGCCGTTCCGGGTTCCACCCGGCCCGGGCTACTGCCCGGCCGGGCCGCCCTGGAGGCCACCGGTGTTGCTCGGCGTCGGCTTGCCGCCGCCTCCGCCGTTGTGGCCGCCGCCGTTGCCACCGCCCGGCGTGGTGCTGTCCGTCGGCGCCGGCGGCGTCGGACAGCCCACCACCGGCAGGCAGGTGTTGCTCGGGTGCGGGTCCTTGGTCGGCTTGGTGCTCGGCTGGTCACCGGGGCAGTCCACGCCGGGCACGCAGGTCTGGGTGGGCTGCGGCTGTACCGGCGGCTGCGCCGGCGCCTGGGTCTGCGCCGGGGCCGACGGGGTGTCGGTCGCGCTCGGGCTGGTCGTCGGGCTGTTCGTGGACGGCGCGCCGGAGGAGTCCACCTCGGTGCCGACCGGCTGCGGGGTCGGGAAGTCCATCTTCTTCTCGTTGGCCAGCGCGGCCCTCATGTACCGGGTGAAGACGTCGGTCGGGATGTCACCACCGTGGATGGACTCCTTGCCGCCGGTGCCGTTCAGCGACTGCCGCTCGTGCTTGGCCGGGTCCTCGCGCCACATGGCGACGCTGGTGACCAGCTGCGGGGTGTAGCCGACCCACCAGGCCGACTTGTTCTGGTCGGTGGTACCGGTCTTGCCGGCCACCGGGCGGCCCAGGTCCTTCGTCTTCTTGCCGGTGCCGTTGGCGGCCACGTTCACCAGCACGTCGGTGACGTTGTCGGCGACGGCCGGCTCCAGCGCGACCTTGGGGTCCTTCTTGCCGAAGCCCGGGCGCTCCACGCCGCTCACCTCGACCTTGGTGACCGAGTACGGCTCGGACTCCTTGCCGCTGGCCGCCAGGGTGCCGTAGGCGGTGGCCATCCGGATCGGGCTGATGGTGGAGGTGCCGAGCGGGAAGGTCGCCGTCTTCGGGTCGGCGAGGCTCTCCTTCTTGATGCCCATCTGCACCGCGATGTCGGCCACGTTCTGGCCGCCGACGTCCTGGTTGAGCTGGACGAAGGGCACGTTGTACGAGAACTGCATGGCCTGGCGCAGCGAGACGTAGCCGCGCTTGCCGGAGTCCTCGTTCTTCTGCCGGTACGGCTTGCCGTCGTCGCCGATCACCAGCGAGCCGTCCGGCTTGCGGATCTCGGACATGTCGTCGGCCAGGTAGCGGCTGTCGGCGTTGATCCGCTTCGGCTTGCCCTTGTCGTCCTTCGCGGTGAGCACGCCGGTCTGCATCGCGGTGGCCAGCACGAAGGGCTTGAAGGTCGAGCCGACCTGGACGCCGGTGGCGTCGGCGTTGTTGTCGAAGTGGCCGTTCTCCACGCCGTCGCCGCCGTAGAGGGCGACGATCGCACCGTCGCCGGGGCGGATGCTGGCGGAGCCGAACTGGATGTTGGTGTCGTTGTCCGGCCGCTTCTGCGGGTTGAGGTTCTCCGCCTTGACGTCGTCGACGGCCTTCTTCAGGGCGTCGACCTTGTCCTTCTCGAAGGTGGTGTAGATCTTCAGGCCGCCCCGGTCGATCATCTGCTGGGTGATCGTCTTGTCGGTGGCCATCACGTACTTGTTGGCGGTGTCGACCAGGTAGCTGATCTCACCGTTCATGTTGGAGCTGGGCTTCTGCGGGATCGGGTCCGGGAACACGTTGCACTTGGCGCGCTCGTCCGGGGTGATGGCCTTGGTGTCCACCATCTGGTCCAGGATCCAGTTCCACCGGCCCTGGGCCCGTTCCTTGTTGGCCGGGTTGGTGGGGTCGTAGTACGTCGCACCCTTGAGCAGGCCGGCCAGCATGGCGCTCTGGCAGACGTTGAGGTCCTTGGCGTTGACCCCGTAGTACGCCTCGGCGGCCGCCTGGGCACCGTTCGCACCGCGGCCGAACCAGCTGGTGTTCAGGTAGCCCTTGAGGATCTCGTTCTTGTCCTTGTCCTGGTTGATCTTCAGCGTGATGAAGAACTCCCGCACCTTGCGGGTGAGGGTCTGTTCCTGGCTCAGGTAGGCGTTCTTCACGTACTGCTGGGTGATCGTCGAGGCGCCCTGGGTCTCGCCGCCCTTCGCCATGTTGTACACGGCGCGGAGCATGCCCTTGGGGTCGATGCCGCTGTCGGTCCGGAAGCTCTTGTTCTCCGCGGCGATGACGGCGTTCTGGAGGTTGGGGCTGATGTCGTTGAGCTCGACGATCTGACGGTTGGTCTGGCCCTTGCGGGTCATCTCCGTGTTGTCGGCCCAGTAGTAGATGGTGTTCTGGTTGTTCACCAGGGCGTTCAGCTCGGGGACCTGGGTGGTCTGGTACAGGTAGAACACCAGGCCCACGAAGCAGCCGAAGACCAGCAGGAAGCCGCTCAGCCACTGCTTCCAGGACGGCAGCCAGCGCCGGACGCCGGTCTTGCCGAACCGCGGGTAGTCGATGAAGCGCTTCTTGCCGGGGCCGGCGGCCGCGGCCGCGGAGGCGGAGGCCGCGGCGGGACCGCGCTTGCCGCCCCCCTTGCCCTTCTTCTGGGCAGCCTTGCGCAACTCCGCACGGGTCATCCGGGGCTGCTGTGCGGTCTCCCTGACCCCCGAGGGGCGTCGCCGGCCGACACCGTCCGAGCGCAGCTCGTCGGGCCCCTGGCCACCGCCCCGACGGCCGCCGCCTCCCGGGGGCTGCTGCCCGTCACCGCCCGGGTCGGGCGTCCTTCGCCGTCGCTCGCTCATCTTCCAGCTACTCCTCGCCAGGCGTTTCCAGCCTGAAGGCAGGGTTCACGTCCGATGCCCGCAAACCGCCCTGATCCCGGAGGTGGTCCTCGTGCACACGCGACAGCGTACGCAGCACTGAAATACAACTAATCGGACATCAGTTGCCAATGGGCACAAAACAACGACAGATCATTACACGCCCGTTGCCAACCCCACCCGCGCGTCGGCTTGTGATCACATTCACGCGTGCCCCTCTTGCCCCCGTCCGGAGGCGGGTTTACTGTTCTCGATATATCGAGCCGATACATCGAAGCGGAATACCGCCGAATGCGACGGCCGGACGGACGTCGAGCGGGAGGAGGACGGCAATGGGCAGGCGCTCAGGAGTGCTGGAGTTCGCCGTGCTCGGACTGCTCCATGACGCCCCGATGCACGGCTACGAGCTGCGCAAGCGGCTGAACATCCTGCTCGGGACGTTCCGCGCGCTCTCCTACGGGACGCTCTACCCCTGCCTGAAGAACCTGGTCGCCCAGGGATTCCTGGTAGAGGACAACCCGGACGTCGAGTACGTCCCGGCCACCGCGCTCAACGGCAAGCGGTCCAAGATCGTCTACCGGCTCTCCGCCGAGGGCAAGCAGCGCTTCGAGGAGCTGCTCGCCGACTCCGGCCCGGACGCCTGGGAGGACGAGCACTTCGGCGTGCACTTCGCCTTCTTCGGCCAGACCGACCGGGCCGTGCGGATGCGCGTCCTGGAGGGTCGCCGCAGCCGGCTGGAGGAGCGGCTGGAGCGGATGCGCAGCTCGCTGGCCCGCGCCCGCGAGCGGTTCGACGACTACACCGTCGAACTCCAGCGGCACGGACTCGAGTCGGTGGAGCGCGAGGTCCGCTGGCTCAACGAGCTGATCGAGACCGAGCGGTCCAACCGCACCGCCCGGACCGGCCCCGATGCCGCCGGCCCCCACAAGACTTCGGACGGCCGTGGCCAGGAGGGCGGGTCCCAGGACCCGTCCGGTCCACCGTACGACCGCCCGGGGCGCTCCGCCCAGGAGCGCTGACACCGCGCCAGCCCTGTGCCGCGCGGCAGGATCGGGCGCCTCGCGCCCGCACATGCAGTCATCGAAGAAGCAGGACGAGTTCCGCCGACCCCGGCGGTCCTCATGAGATCACAGGGAGCAACCGGAATGGGTTCGGTTCGCGTAGCCATCGTGGGCGTGGGCAACTGCGCCGCGTCGCTGGTGCAGGGTGTCGAGTACTACAAGGACGCCGACCCGGCCGGCAAGGTCCCCGGGCTGATGCACGTCCAGTTCGGTGACTACCACGTCGGTGACGTGGAGTTCGTCGCCGCCTTCGACGTCGACGCCAAGAAGGTCGGCTTCGACCTGGCCGACGCCATCGGCAACAGCGAGAACAACACCATCAAGATCTGCGACGTGCCGCCGACCGGCGTGACCGTCCAGCGCGGCCACACCCTCGACGGCCTGGGCAAGTACTACCTGGAGACCATCGAGGAGTCGGACGAGGCGCCGGTCGACGTCGTCCAGGTCCTCAAGGACCGCCAGGTCGACGTCCTGGTCTGCTACCTGCCCGTCGGTTCCGAGGACGCGGCCAAGTTCTACGCCCAGTGCGCCATCGACGCCAAGGTCGCCTTCGTGAACGCCCTGCCGGTGTTCATCGCGGGCACCAAGGAGTGGGCGGACAAGTTCACCGAGGCCGGCGTGCCGATCGTCGGTGACGACATCAAGTCCCAGGTCGGCGCGACCATCACGCACCGCGTGATGGCCAAGCTGTTCGAGGACCGCGGTGTCATCCTCGAGCGCACCATGCAGCTGAACGTCGGCGGCAACATGGACTTCAAGAACATGCTCGAGCGCGAGCGCCTGGAGTCCAAGAAGATCTCCAAGACCCAGGCCGTCACCTCGCAGATCCGCGACCGCGAGCTGGGCGCCAAGAACGTCCACATCGGCCCCTCGGACTACGTGGCCTGGCTGGACGACCGCAAGTGGGCCTACGTCCGCCTCGAGGGCAAGGCCTTCGGCGACGTCCCGCTGAACCTGGAGTACAAGCTGGAGGTCTGGGACTCCCCGAACTCCGCCGGTGTCATCATCGACGCCGTCCGCGCCGCGAAGATCGCCAAGGACCGCGGCATCGGCGGCCCGATCCTCTCGGCCTCCTCGTACTTCATGAAGTCCCCGCCGGTTCAGTACTTCGACGACGAGGCCAAGGAGAACGTCGAGAAGTTCATCCGCGGCGAGGTCGAGCGCTGAGCGCTCGAGCACTGAGGGGCGGTCCGAAGTCCGAGGTTTGAGATCTGAGCTGCCCCGTAGCTCGCAGGAAGGGCCCACGGTCTGGGGACCGTGGGCCCTTCACGTTCTCGCAGCCAATGTTTCACGTGAAACGGCGACCGGTTCCGTGGCACCCTGGGCAGGTGGCGATCACCGAGAACGGCAGCACCCACCGGTCCGCGCACCGGGCCACGCTCCTCGACCTGTTGAAGGGCCGCGACTTCCGGCGGCTGCTGACCGCCCGGGTGCTCTCCCAGCTCTCGGACGGCGTCTTCCAGGTCTCGCTCGCCGCGTACGTGGTCTTCTCCCCCGAGAAGCAGTCGTCCCCCGCCGACATCGCCTCGGTGCTGGCCGTGATGCTGCTGCCGTTCTCGGTGATCGGCCCGTTCGCCGGCGTGCTGCTGGACCGCTGGCGCCGCCGCCAGGTGCTCTACTTCGGCAACCTGGCCCGCTTCGGGCTGGGCCTGGGCACCGGCGCGCTGCTGCTGGCCGAGGCGCCGACCTGGCTGTTCTTCGCCTCGGCCCTGCTGGTCACCGCGCTCAACCGGTTCATCCTGGCCGGCTTGTCCGCCGCCCTGCCCCGGGTGGTGGAGCAGGACCAGCTGGTCACCGCCAACGCCCTCTCCCCCACCCTCGGGACGGTCGCGGCCGCCTCGGGCGGAGGCATCGGCTTCCTGCTGCACCAGCTGATGGCCCCCGGGCCGAAGGCCGACGCCGCACTGGTCTCGGTGGCCGCGCTGCTCTACCTGTCGGCCGCGCTGGCCGCCCGGCGGATGGACCGCGACCTGCTCGGCCCGGACCGGCACGAGGACCGCCCCGGGCTCGGCCAGGCGCTGGTCCGGGCAGCCGTCGAACTCGGCGCCGCGGTGCGCCACCTGGTCCGGGACTGCCGGCCCGCCGTGCACGCGCTGGCCGCCGTCACCGCGGCCCGGTTCTGCTACGGCGTGCTGATCGTGGTCGTGGTGATGCTCGCCCGCTACACCTTCAACGACCCGACCGACAGCGCGGCCGGGCTGGTCACCCTCGGCCAGGCGGTCGGTCTGTCCGCCGCCGGGTTCTTCGTCGCCGCTCTGGTCAGCCCCTGGTGCACCCGCCGGCTGGGCCTGGCCGGGTGGATGACGGCCTGTCTGGTCGCCCCGGTGCTCTTCGTCCCGGCGCTGGGCCTGAGCTTCACGCTGGTGCCCTGTCTGATCGCCGCCCTGCTGCTCGGGGTGGTCACCCAGGGCACCAAGATCTGCGCCGACACGGTGGTGCAGGAGTCGGTCGAGGACGAGTACCGCGGCCGGGTCTTCGCCATCTACGACGTGCTGTTCAACGTCGCCTTCGTGGCCGCCGCCCTGGTCACGGCGCTGGTGCTGCCGCTGTCCGGCCGCTCGGTCGGGGTGGTGATCGGGGTCGCCGGGGTATACGCACTGACGGCGGTGCTCTACCTGCGCTCCGCCCGCCGGCGCCCGCTCCCCCACTGACCAGGCCCTCCCGGGAGCCCTCGGGGGTTCGCGGCCGAAGGTGCCCCACCGACTCGCTAAGGTATCGGACCTGTCGGATCGACAGAACTCTGTCTCGGGGGACGAACTGATGAGCACACCACCCAATCCGTACGGACCGGCCCCGGTGGGGCCGCCCGCGGCACCTCCGTACGGGGCACCCGTTCCCCCGCCGGCCGGGCCGTACGGACCGCCGCCGGCCTACGGGCAGCCCACGCCGCCGGCCCCGCCCGGCTACGGCCCGCCACCGGCCTACGGACAGCCGCCGCACGGCCAACAGCCCTACGGGCAGCAGCCGTACGGACAGCCGGGCCCCAATCCGTACGGGCAGCAGCCGGGCCCCAACCCGTACGGCCCCCCGCAGCCCGCCCCCGCTATGCCGCCCACGGCGCCCGCACCGGCCGCCAAGCGCGGCATCCGCTCCAAGCTGCGGGTCGTCGGGCTGGTCGGCGGCTGCGTCGCACTGGCGGTGGGCTACTTCGTGGCCGGGCCGAGCGTCAGCAGCGCCAAGCCCGGCGACTGCGTGCGGGCGAGCGGCTCGCGCGACGTCGAGATCGTCAAGTGCACTGACAGCAAAGCGAATTACCGTGTCCTGGCGAAGTTCGAAGGCACCACGGACGTGACCCGCTGCAAGCAGACGCCACAGACCACGAGCGCGGTCTCGGGCAAGAGCGGCCGCCGCTGGAACAAGAAGCGGTACGTGCTCTGCCTCGGCCCGCTGACGCCCGCCACCACCGGTGTCCCGCCGGTGAAGAAGTCCTGAGCGACTCAACCGCACGGCAGAGGGGTGGGGGGGGCGGGGGGCCGGGGGCCCCCCCCCCCCCCGGCGGGGGCGGGGGAGGGCCCCCGCGGGAGCGCCCCCCCCACCCCCCCCCCCCCCCCCCCCCCCCCCGCCCCCCCCCCCACCACCCCCCCCCCCCCCCCCCGCTTCCGTGCGCTCCTCAGCGTCCCGGCAGGGAGCAGCTGACCCGCCAGCCCGCGGGCGTGCCCGGGCCGGCGGTCAGCGTTCCGCCGTGGGCGGCGGCGCGGGCGGTGAGTCCGGCCAGGCCGGTGCCACCGGCGCCGGGGCGGCGGCGCAGCAGCGGCTTGCGGGCGGGGCCGCCGTCGTCGGTGACGGTCAGCTCGACGGCACCGTCCTCGCCGAGCGCTACCCGGACGGTGACCTCGGTGGCCTGCGGGGCGTGCCGGCGGATGTTGGTGAGGGCCTCCAGGACGACGGCGTACGCGGTCGCCTCGGCCTCGGCGGAGAGCCGGCCGGCGGTGCCGGGTGCCAGCTCGGCGGTGGCCCGCAGGGCTCCGGTGGCTCCGGTGGCTCCGAAGCGGGCGACCAGCTCGGGGAGGTCGGCCAGGCCCAGCCGGCGCGTGGTCGCCACGGAGGAACGCGCCGCCTGCCCCGGCTCGCCGCCCCGGCCGTCGGGCTCGCGCAGGGCACCGACCATCTCGTCCATCGAGTCCAGTGCCCGCAGCCCGGCCTCCTCCAGTCGGCGCAGCAGCTCGGTGGTCTCCTCCGGTTCCTGGCCGGGGAGTCGGCCGGCCTGGGCCTCCAGCACGATGCCGGTGATCTCGTGCGCGACGAAGTCGTGCAGCCCCCGGGCCACCTCCAGGCGCTGCTCGCGCCGTGCCCGGGCGACGGCACGCTCCCGGCGGGCGTCCAGGACCCGCAGGTAGAGGGCCGCCGCCGCGACACCGAGCAGCGGCAGCAGCGAGAGCAGCACCCCGACCACCGGCCCGGCCGCGCCGCCCGGCGGCGTGCGCAGGGCGAACCGCAGCGGCAGCAGCACGGCCGCGAGCCCGAGCAGCCCGCTGATCGCCCAGACGGATCGGTCGGGCAGCCGGCGGACGGCCCGGAAGAGCAGCCCGAGCAGGGCAAGCCATTCGAAGGGCAGCCAGAACGCGGGCAGCCGGTACGGCCCCGGGTAGACCACGTCGACCAGCAGCGAGGCCCCGGCCACCACCGCGGCGGCCGGACCGAGGGTGATCCGCCCGACCGGCCACGGCAGTAGCGCCGCCACCGCGGCGAGCACCGCCGTCAGGGCGAGCAGCGCGGCCGCTCCCCGGGCACCGGGCTGCGCCAGCAGGACGGGCGGCAGCAGGACGAGCGCGGAGACGGCGGCGAGCGGTCGGCGGATCCCGGCCGGCCGCGGCCGCGCGGGGTCGGTGGCCTCGGAGCGGGCGAAGGGAGAGTCGGTGCGCACCCGGCCGAGCCTACGGGCAGCTCTCCCGGGGGAGGCGGGCTCCTCCTCCGGAGGGAGCCGTCCGCCGCCAACTCCCCTCCGCAGCGGGAGGTCCGGCAGGTCGGACGGGAGCAGGATCGGTGGCGTCGGAACAACAGCGCGGGGACCAACCGCGCCGGAACGCCCGCACCGAAGGGGAAACGAACCGCCATGAACCGCCGCCTCGCCACCACCGCCGCCTCGCTGCTCCTCCTGGCTGCGACGGTCGCCACCGCCGCACCGGCCGCCGTCGCCGCGCCGACCCCCGCCGCACCGCCATTGACCGCACAACCGGCCGCCACGGCACCCGACTTCGGGCCGGTCAGCGTGCGCGGCACCGGCAACACCGTCCTCACCGCCTCGTTCCACGGCTTCGAGGGCGACCCGGTGCAGATCTCGGTGGACGCCCGAGCCACCACCAACACCGACCCGCGCAGCACCGCGGGCCACTTCCACGTCCGCCACGTGCACACCGACGGCCGGCTGGTCGCCGACTTCGAGGGCGACATCACCTGCCTGGCCGTCGGCGGTCGGGAGGCGATCGCCACCGGGGTGGTCACCAAGGGCGAGGCTCCGTGGTTCCCGGGCCTGGAGCTGACCGGCCAGAAGGTCGCGCTCTCGGTGGAGGACAACGGACGGCGCGGGGACCGGATGGGCTGGGTCTGGGGCGTGTTCGGCCAGCCGGTCTCGGACTGCCAGGGCACGGTACCGTTCATCCGCACGACCAGTGGCGACTTCTCCGTGCGCGGCTGACACCCGGCCGACCGGGCCCGCCAGGACCTCTCGGATCCGACCGGGGCCGACGGGGCCGCGCGCCACCGTCCGAGCACCCGCAGACCTGGAGGCACCGTTGTCCCTCGACCGCCCGACCGCCCCGTCACCCGCGGGAGCGGTTCTCAACGACCGCACAGGGGACGGCCGTTGAGCACCGCTCCCGACCGGCGACCGCCCGAGTACGCCCGACTCGCGGCCGTCGGGCCGTACTTCGCACTGGACACCTCGCCGGACGGACGGCCACCCGAGGGCTTCCGGCCGCTGGCCGAGCTGTACGGTACCGGGCCCGACGCGCCCTTGGCGGCGCGGCTGCCGGTGGTGGCTCGGCGGCTCGGCACGGGCGAACCGCGGGTCGCGGCCTCGATCCTGCACCTGGGGCTGGCCGCCCGCTTCTGGTCGGTGGGGCTGGGCTCGGCCGTGCTGTTGGGAACGGTCCCGACGTTGGAGGACGCCTGGGTACGGATCCCGGACCAGGGCCCGCTCGACCTGTGGATCCCGCCGGAGACCGCCCGGCCCGGCGACGGGCCAGGCAGCGGACCGACCGGCAGACCGGCCGGCGGACCGACCCCCGGGACGCTCGTCGACCAGCTCCACGAGGCCGTTCTGCTCGGCCAGTTGGAGCCGCTGGCGGCGGCCGTCCGGGCCTTCGCCCCGCTCTCCCCGCGCCTGCTGCTCGGCAACGCCGCGTCCGCGCTGGCCGGGACGCTGCGGGTGCTGGACGCCCACGCACCGGTCTCCGCACGGGCGTTGACGGCGGAGCTGCTGGAGCGTCCACCGCTGGCCGGCGCGGGCACCCTGCGCACCGGGCCGCGCGGCACGGCGTTCCGGCGGAACAGCTGCTGCCTCTACTACCGGGTCGGACCGGGCGCCGGGCTCTGCGGGGACTGCTGCTTCAGCACGCCGCCCGGGCGCGGGAAGCGGAACGGCTAATACTTTCACAAATGAAGGTCATATCGGCCCCAGGAGGCCACACCGGTCAGCCCGCACCGGTCGGCACCGGTCGGCACCGGTCAGCCGGTCAGCCGGTCAGCCGGTCAGCCGGTCAGCCGGTCAGCCGGTTCACCTCAGCCCCGCACCACTGTCCAGTCCACCGCCGCCGACGGCACCGAGGCCCGCTCGGCCGCCGGATCCACCCGCAGCCCGCGCGCCAGCGAACCCACCGGCAGGGCCGGGGTGGTGGCCGCCAGCACCCGTCCCTCGCCGTCGAGCAGCGCGGCCTCACCGGGCAGCGCCCGCAGCGGCGGCACCAGCAGCCGCTCCAGCGCGGCCAGCGGGACGTCCCCGGCCGCCACCCCGACGAAGCCCGCGCCCGGGACGACCACCGGCCGGGCGCAGCACAGCACGTACCGGTCGGCGCAGAGCAGGTCGACCTGCGGCCCGGCCACCGCGGCCCGCCCCTCGTCCCGGGGCCGGGCGAACCAGGGCTGCGCCCGGTAGTCGTAGAACTCGGCGTCCGCCGGGTCGAGCACGAGCCGCAGCCGCCGTTCCCCCGTCCCTCGCGCGCCGCGGTACCACCACTCCACGTGCAGGTCGGCGTCGGCGAGCGCGCCGGGCGCCACGACCGCTCCGCAGCCGAACCAGCGCGATCCTGGACGCGCCAGCAGCTCGCTCACCGCGCCGTGCACCGCGGCGAGTTCGGCGGCCGCGGGCCGGCGCCCCGCGGCGGCCGCCCGGGTCCAGCAGTCGGCCGCGGCCGCCCGCAGGCCGTCCAGTTCGGTGAGTACCGCGTCGACGGCGGCGGCGACCTGCCGGGCGCACCGCCGGACGGCGGCGAGCCCGGCGGCGGGCAGGGTGGTGCTGGACGCGCTGGTCATCGGGGGCTCCGGCGGCGGTGAGGGTTCCGGGACGGCGGTACGGCCCCCGGCTCAGCCGTCGTCCGCCAACTCCAGGTGCCGCCGGACCAGATGGTGCACGCAGGCCACCGCGTGCGCCTCGGCGGCGGCCCGGGCGCCGGCCGCGTCGCCGGCCAGCACGGCGACCAGGATCTCCCGGTGCTGCTCGGCGAACCGCTCCTGGTCCGGCCCGTACGGGGCGGGCAGCCAGAGCAGCGGGCCGAGCTCGGCCTGCAGCCGGACGGCGAGCTGGGTGAGCCGCACCGACTGGGCGGCGACGGCGAGTTCGATGTGGAAGCGGGCGTCGGCCCGGCGCTGCTCGGCGGGCCCGGCGGCGTCCCGCAGGTCGTGCACCAGCCGGGTGAGCCTGGGGCCGAGGTCGGCCGGGGCGCGTTCGGCGGCGAGTCGGGCGGCGGTGCCGAAGACGGCCAGCTCCTCGTCGCCGAGGTCGCGCAGGTCGACGGTGGCGAGGTCGCGCAGCCGGGCGAGCCGGAGGTGCTGGGAGCCCTCGACGGGGGTGCGGACGAAGCTGCCGCCGTTGCGGCCGCGCCGGGTCTCGATCAGTCCGGCCTCGCGGAGCAGCGCGAGGGCCTCGCGGACGGTGCCGTTGGCGACGCCGAGTTGGTCGGCCAGGTCGTTCTCGCTGGGCAGTTGGTCCCCGTCGGCGACCAGCCCGAGGGCGATCGCCTCGGTGATCCGGCGGGCCACCGCGTCGGCGCGCCCGAGGTCGGCGAGCGGCGCGAGGACGGCGCTGAGCAGCGGGGTCGCACTGCCGATGGTCGTCATGCCTGCCCCTCCTCGTTCACCGCCGCCAAGCCGCCGCCAAGCCACCGCCAAGCCGCCACCCGGTCGTCACCGGGCACGTCGCCCGGCTCGCCACCGGGTCGCTGTCGGCTCGCCACCGGCTCGCCACCGAGTCGCCGCCGGTTCACCGTCCGACCGGATGTTTCCCGCAGGGTACCTCCCGGTCGAGCGCGCACTCTTGCCGCTAGAAACCCAATCTCGTATGTTTTCCCGCAACCTCGGCCCGCGCAGCACCCCGCACCCCCGCAGCACTCCCCACGCATCACGACACGTTCCCAGGAGCAGGTCATGACCGATGCCCGTGCCCGTGCCACCCTCCACTCCCCCGACCCGGACGCCGAACGGCTGGCCGCCCTCGGCTACACCTCCGAGTTCAAGCGCGACATGAGCCTCTGGGCGAACTTCTCGCTCGGCTTCACCTACCTCTCCCCCGTCGTCGGGGTGTACACACTCTTCGCCTCCTCGCTGCGGACCGCCGGGCCGCCGATGGTCTGGAGCTTCCTGATCGCGGGCCTCGGCCAGCTGCTGGTGGCCCTGGTGTTCAGCGAGGTGGTCGCCCAGTTCCCGGTGGCCGGCGGGGTGTACCCGTGGGCGCGCCGGCTCTGGGGCCGCACCTGGGGCTGGCTGACCGGCTGGGTCTACCTGCTGGCGCTGATGTCCACCATCGCGGCGGTCTCCTACGGCGCCGGCCCCTACGTGGCCGTCCTGCTGGGCGTCGAGCCGAGCACCGCGACGACCGTCTGGTGCGCGCTCGGCCTGCTGGCCCTCGCCACCGTGATCAACCTCAAGGGCACCCGGGTGCTGTCGGCGGCGGCGATGATCGGCTTCGCCGCCGAGCTCCTCGGCGCCCTGGCGGTCGGCGTCTGGCTGCTGCTGACCCACCGCTACCACGGCCTCGGCGTGGTCTTCGACCGCTTCGGCGCGGGCGGCGACGGCGACTACGCCGACGCCTTCCTGGCCGCAGGGCTGATCGCGGTCTTCCTCTTCTTCGGCTTCGAGGCCTGCGGCGACGTCGCCGAGGAGGTGCCCAACCCGGGTCGACAGATCCCCAAGTCGATGCGACGCACCATCTACGTCGGCGGCGCGGCCGCGATCGGCGTCAGCCTGGCCCTGGTGATGTCGATCCGGGACATCGGGGCGGTGGTCTCCGGCGACGACACGGACCCGGTGGCCACGGTGCTGCACGAGGCCTTCGGCGCGGCCGGCGCCCGGGTGGTGATCGGCGTGGTGCTGATCTCCTTCCTGTCCTGCGTGCTGAGCCTCCAGGCGGCGGCGAGCCGGCTCACGTACTCCTTCGCCCGGGACCGGATGATCGTGGGCAGCCGACTGCTGGCCACGGTCTCGGACCGGCTGCGGGTGCCGCCGTACGCGCTGCTGCTCGCCGCGGCGCTGCCGGGCGTGATCATCGTGGGTGCCTCGGCGCTCTCCGAGGGCGCCCTCACGAAGATCATCTCCTTCTCCAGCATCGGCATCTACCTGGCCTTCCAGATGGTGGTGCTGGCCGCCCTGCGGGCCCGGCTGCGCGGCTGGCGCCCGAGCGGGGACTTCCGGCTCGGCCGCTGGGGCCTGGCGGTGAACGTCGGCGCGCTGGTCTACGGCGTCGCCGCGATCGTCAACATCTGCTGGGGCCGCACCCCCGACGCCGCCTGGTACGACAACTACCTGGTGCTGCTCTCGGCGGTGGTGGTGCTCGCGGCCGGCGGCCTCTACCTGCTGCTGGCCCGCCCGCACCTGCGTGGCGACGCCCCCTCGGGCGATGCCACGGCCGCGGACGGCGCGACGGCCACCGCCGGAGCGACCGGGAGCCGGACGTGACCGGGCTCCCGCTGGACGGCGTCCTGGTCGCCGACTTCGGCCGGGTCCTCGCCGCGCCGTACCTGACCATGCTGCTGGCCGACCTCGGCGCCGACGTGGTCAAGGTCGAGCAGCCCGGCACCGGCGACGACACCCGCGCGTGGGGCCCGCCGCACGCCCAGGGCGAGGCCACCTACTTCCTCTCCGTCAACCGCAACAAGCGCTCCCTCGCCCTCGACCTGCGCGACCCGGCCGACCACGCCCGCGCCGTCGAACTCGTCCGCCGCGCCGACGTGCTGGTGGAGAACTTCCGCCCCGGCACGATGGCCCGCCACGGCCTCGGCCCGGAGCGCGCCCAGGCCCTCAACCCGCGCCTGGTCTACTGCTCGATCACCGGCTTCGGCTCCGGCACGGGCGCCGAACTGCCCGGCTACGACCTGCTGGTGCAGGCGGTCGGCGGCCTGATGTCGGTGACCGGGCCGGCCCCCGGCGAGCCGGTGAAGACCGGCGTCGCGATGGTGGACGTGCTGACCGGCCTGCACGCGGCGGTCGGCGTGCTGGCCGCGCTGCGCGAGCGCGAGAGCACCGGCCGGGGCCAGCTGGTGGAGCTGAACCTGCTCTCCACGCTGCTCTCCGGCCTGGTCAACCAGTCCGCCGGCTACACCCTGGCCGGCGCCGTGCCGGGCATCCTCGGCAACCGCCACCCGTCCATCGCCCCGTACGAGGTGTTCACCGCCGCCGACCGCCCGCTGGTCGTCGCGGTCGGCAACGACCGGCAGTTCGCCGCGCTCTGCCAGGGCGTGGGCGCCCCCGAACTGGCCGACGACCCGCGCTTCGCCACCAACTCCGACCGGGTCGCGCACGTGACCGCGCTGGCCCGCGAGCTCACCGCCAGGCTCGAACGCCGCACCGCCGCCGAGTGGTTCGCCGTGCTCACCCCGCTCGGCGTGCCCTGCGGCCCGGTCAACGACCTGGCCGAGGCCTTCGACCTCGCCGACTCACTCGGCCTGCGCCCCCGGGCGCCGCTGCCCGGCCCGGACGGACGGCCGCTGGACCTGGTCGCCAACCCGATCGGCCTCTCCCGCACCCCGCCCCGCTACCAGCTGCCCCCGCCCCGGCTCGGCGAGCACACCGCCGAGCTGACCGCCTGGCTGGACGCCCCGTACGACGGGCCCACGCACGACGGGCCCACGCACAACGAGCCCCCGCACAACGAGCCCCCGCACGACAAGGACCTCGAGGACCGCCCATGAGCACCCCGCACAGCACCGGCACCGCCCTGGCCGACCCGCTCGATCTGATCGACTTCGCCACCCTGTTCACCGACGAGGAGCGCGAGATCCAGGCCACCGTCGCCAGGTTCCTCGCCGACCGGGTCCGCCCGCACCTGCCGGAGTGGTTCGACAACGCCCACTTCGCCCGCGAACTCGCCCCCGAACTGGGCGCGTTGGGCCTGCTCGGGATGCACCTGGAAGGCTACGGCTGCGCCGGCACCAACGCCGTCTCCTACGGCCTGGCCTGCCTCGAACTGGAGGCCGCCGACTCCGGCTTCCGCAGCTTCGTCTCCGTCCAGGGCTCCCTCTCGATGTACTCGATCCACCAGTGGGGCTCGGAGGAGCAGAAGCAGGAGTGGCTGCCCCGGCTCGCCGCCGGCACCGCGATCGGCTGCTTCGGGCTCACCGAGCCGGACTTCGGCAGCAACCCGGCCGGGATGCGGACCCGCGCGGTGCGCGACGGCTCGGACTGGATCCTCGACGGCACCAAGATGTGGATCACCAACGGCGGCATCGCGGACGTCGCCACCGTCTGGGCGAACACCGAGGACGGCGTGCGCGGCTTCCTGGTGCCGCGCGGCACGCCCGGCTTCACCACCCGCGACATCGGGCAGAAGCTGTCGCTGCGGGCCTCCGTCACCTCCGAACTGCACCTGGAGGGCGTCCGACTGCCCGCCGAGGCGCAGCTGCCGGGGGCGAAGGGCCTGCGCGGTCCGCTGTCCTGTCTGAACGAGGCGCGGTTCGGCATCCTGTTCGGCGCGGTCGGCGCGGGCCGGGACTCGCTCCAGGCGGCCCTGCGGTACGCGGACTCGCGGATCCAGTTCGACCGGCCGATCAGCGGCTTCCAGCTGACCCAGCGCAAGTTCGCCGACATGGCGCTCGCGCTCGGCAACTCCGCGCTGCTGGCCGTCCACCTCGGCCGGCTCAAGGACGGCGGGCGGCTGCGGCCCGAGCAGGTCAGCGTCGGCAAGCTCAACAACGTGCGGGAGGCGCTGGCGATCGCCCGCGAGTGCCGGACGGTCCTCGGGGCCAACGGCATCTCGCTGGAGTACTCGCCGATCCGGCACGCCAACAACCTGGAGTCGGTGCTGACCTACGAGGGCACCAGCGAGATCCACACACTGGTGGTCGGCCAGGCGCTCACCGGGCAGGCCGCCTACCGGTAGGACCCGCCCCGCCGGTCGCCGGGTCGGCCGCCCGGTCGACGGGCCCGTCCGGACACGCGCCGAGGCCCGCGTCCGGCTTGTCCAGAGCCGGGCGCGGGCCTTCGATCCCCACCGTCGGTGCCGATGCCCGTGGCACCGGGTGGAGCTCCTCCGAGGAAGCGGGCGCGGTCAGACCGCGACCGCCTCCTCCATCTCCTCCTCGGCCTCCGACGGCGTCTCCACCGGACGGCGCCCGCGGCCCTCGTACATCGCCGCGGCCGCCACGGCCGCCCCGCCGAGCAGCAGCCAGACCAGCAGGGTCACGACGTTCCCGCCGAGGCCCGCGCCGCCGTCGAAGTACAGGACGCTGCGCGCGCCCTCCAGGAAGCCGGCGCCCGTCCAGAAGCCGTGCAGGCCGCCGAAGAACCCGTTCTGCAGCTCGGGCCGGTAGATGCCGCCGGAGGAGGTGAAGTTCAGCATCACGAAGAGCACCATCATGACCAGCGTGGTCCACTTCCGCAGGAAGCTGTGCAGACCGATGCCGATCAGTACGATGCCCGCCGAGTAGAGCCAGCCCAGCGCCCAGACCGCCGCGAGGTCATGGTCGACCACGTGGAAGACCGGCCCGGCGGTGACGATCCCGATCACACTGACCGCCAGCGAGACCGCCAACCCGACCAGCGCCCGGACCTTCATGCTCAGCCCGGCGCCGGCGGCACCGATCACCGCGACGCTGGCGTAGGAGCCTATGCTCAGCGCGACCAGCAGGAAGAACAGGCCCTGTCCGGTCGGGTCGCCCTCGGCCGGGGTGGTCAGGTCGGTGACGTGCAGCGGCACGCCCTGCCGGTCGGTGACGTTGGTGAACACCGCCGTGGCGGCCACCACCGAGGTCTCCGAGTTGCCCTTGGCGACGATCAGTTCGGGGTTCCTGGCGTCCGGCACGAAGGCGCCCACCAGGCCCCGGTCGCGCAGCTGCTGCTCGGCGGCGGCCCGGTCGTCCACGGTGCGGACGTCGAGCGCGTCCCCGGCCTTGCTCTGGATCGCCTGCGCCAGGCCCTGCGCCTGCTGCGTGGTGCCCACCACGGCCACCTCGAGGTGGTGCGGCTCGGGCTGGTGGAAGGCGCCCAGGTAGGCGAGTGCCATGCCCAGGCACATCAGCAGCGGGGTGATCAGGTGGATGGCCAGGTGCTTGAGCGAGTGCCCCAGGGTGGGCGCTGCGGCGGGGTTCCGGGGTGTGCTCATGGCGTTCGTACCGTCCTCCGGTGGTGTCTCTCGATGACAGAAGGTGGCAAATACAACCAATACAGATGGCCAATGCAACCAACTATCGATGTAGCTTACAACCATCCGGCGGCGATCGGAAGCCGCGCCCCGCACGCCGATCGACGCGGCCCGGCTCCCTCACCCGCACTCAGCCCAGGTCGAACACCCCGTACGAGAACCCGTCCGCCCGCAGCTCGCCGTCCACGAGCCGCACGCCCTGGACGTCCAGCGGCCGGAGGCCCCCCGACCGACCCGACGGGCCCGACAAGCCCGACGGGCCCGACAGCCGCACGGAAGCCGGCTCCCGGCACGGGTTGACCGCCACCAGGTACCGCCCGGCCCGGGTGTACACCAGCGGGTAGCCGGCGTGCCGGACCTCCACCCCGCCGGCCGAGCCCAGCCCCGGGTGCGCCCGGCGCAGCGCGATCAGCCGCCGGACGGTGTGCAGCAGCGAGGTCGGGTCGGCGCGCTGGGAGAGCACGTCCGGGCGGTGCGGGTCCGGGTCCACCGGCAGGTACAGCCGCTCGGGCGGGGCACTGGAGAAGCCGGCGGTGGGGCCGGGCATCCACTGCATCGGGGTGCGTGAGCCGGCCCGGTTGAACCGCGGTCCGAGCACGCTGCCCTCGGTGTCGGGAAGGCCCGGCAGGTAGCGCATGCCGATCTCGTCGCCGTAGTAGACGGCCGGGAGGGTGGGCCAGGTGAGCAGGAACGCGAAGGCGGGAGCGAGTTGCTCCGCGGTGCGCGGGCCGGTGGCCAGGCGGGAGAAGTCGTGGTTGGCGGTGGGCAGCACCACGTGCCCGCTGCCCTCGGTGAGTTCGGCGGCGCAGCGCCAGGCGTCCAGGAAGGGCTGCGGGGTGCCCCGGCCCTCGGCCTCGAAGTAGCAGGCCTCCTGGTGCCAGAACTCCTCGACCGTCCCGCCGTTGTTGTTCCAGAGCGATCGCAGGGGCAGGCCGTCGTCCTCTCCGCCGAAGTGCAGGAAGAAGTCGGCGTGGAAGCCGGCCGCGACGGCGGCGGCCGGGTCGCCCCACTCGGCGAGCAGGACGGCCTGGGGGTGGGCGCGGTCCAGCCAGTCGCGCACCTCGGTCCAGAGCTTGGCGGTCTCGGCCTTGCCCGGGTCGTCCTTGACCAGTGAGTAGGCCATGTCCACCCGGAAGCCGGACACCCCGAGACCGAGCCAGTGCGCCATGATCGCGCGCAGCGCCGCCCGGTTGGCGCGCGGGCCGTCCGCGTCCACCGCCTGGCGCCAGGGCTCCTCCGAACTACTGCGCGCGTAGCCGAAGTTGAGCGCGGGCTGGAAGTCGAAGAAGTTCGGCCGGTACCAGCCGGGCCGGCTGCCGGGCGAGGCGACGAAGCCGTCCACCGGGCGGTCGGACCAGATGTACCGGTGGTCGGACGGATCCTTGGCGGAGGCCAGGAACCAGGGGTGGCGGTCGGAGGTGTGCCCGGCCACCAGGTCCAGTAGGACCCGGATGCCCCTGCGGCGGGCGGCCTCGACCAGGGCCGTCAGGTCCTCGCTGCTGCCGTAGCGCGGGGCGGGGGTGAGGTAGTCGGTGACGTCGTACCCGGCGTCGCGGAACGGCGAGGCGAAGCAGGGGTTGAGCCAGACGGTGTCGACGCCGAGCCAGGCGAGGTGGTCCAGGTGCTCGGCGATGCCGGCGAAGTCGCCGATGCCGTCGCCGTCGGAGTCGGCGAAGCTCTGCGGGTAGATCTGGTACAGCACGGCGTCGGCGAGCCAGTCGGGGCCGGGGCGGGTCGAGGTCATGGGCGGTTCCTCCTACCGGGGTCCGGGGGCCCGGGGCCTGGCCGGGCGGGGCTGAGCCGGGACGGGCTCGGCCGGGGCCGAGCCGGGGCGCCCCCGATTCTCGTCCAATCCCGGCCGTCCCGACAGCCCGCCTCGCCCCGCCGCAGCCCGCGCCTCGGGGCCCGCACCGCGGCGAGGCCCGCACCGGGCCGTCGCGAGCCCGCCCCCTACGAGAACGCCCCCGCGCAGGCCGCCGTGAACGCCCGGGCCCGCCGGGTGACCTCCGCCCAGCCCCCCGCCGCGACCACGTCCGGCGGCACCACGTCCGTCCCGGCGCAGACCGCGAGCGCGCCGTGCGCCAGGAACTCGGCGGCGTTGCCCGCGTTCACCCCGCCGGAGGCCACCAGCGGGACGTCGGGGTACGGGCCGCGCAGGTCCCTGAAGTAGCCGGGGCCGAACGACCGGGCCGGGAAGATCTTCACGGCGGCGGCGCCGAGGTCCACCGCGTGCGCCACCTCGGTCGGGGTGAGCGCTCCGAGCATCGCCGGCACCCCGGCGACGGCCGCCGCCTCGGCCACCTCGGGGCGGCAGCCCGGGGTGACCAGGAAGGACGCCCCGGCCTCGACCCCGCGCCGGGCCTGCTCGGCGGTCAGCACCGTCCCGACGCCGACCCGCCGGCCCGCCCTCGACGCCCTGAGCAGATGCTCCGTCACATTCGGTGTGGTGTAGGTGAATTCGGTCAGGGTGATGCCGCCTTCGGCGAGGGCGTCGCAGAGGGCGGCGGCGTCCGGGATCCGGGGCGCGCGGACCACCGCGATCACCGGTTCGGCGCGCAGCAGCTCGCGCAGCGACTCGCTCGACGGCTCGCGCAGCGGCGAGGGATCGGTCGGGGCGGAGAGCTCGGTCATATGGCCAGGGTTCCTCGGTCGGTTCGACGCAGGGCGCGCCCCGGCCGGGCGCCGGTGGTGCGACCCTGCCGGACGACGGCGGTGCCGTTGACGTACACGTACTCGATGCCCTCGGCCGGCAGCCGGGGGTGCTCGAAGGTGGCGGCATCCCGGACCCTCCCGGGGTCGAGGAGCACCAGGTCGGCGTGGTGGCCGGGGGCGATCCGGCCGCGCCGGTCCAGCCCCAGCCGGGCGGCGGGGCGTCCGGTCATCCGGGCGATCGCCTCCTCCAGTGTCAGTACGCCCAACTCCCGGCTGTAGTGGCCGAGGTAGCGCGGGAAGGTGCCCCAGGCACGCGGGTGCGGCCGGGCGCCGACCAGCAGCCCGTCGCTGCCGACGGTGTGCGCGCGGTGGCGCATGATCGCCCGGACGTTCTCCTCGTGCCCGACGTGCTGGAGGATCGTGGTGGCCAGCTCGTCCCGGCGCAGCAGGTCCAGGAACACCTCGGTGCCGGTCCGCTGCTCCTCCTCGGCCAGTTCGGCGACGGTGCGGCCGACCGCCCCGGCGAGCGAGGCCGCGCGCACGCCGGAGATCTGGATCGTCGTCCAGTCGGTGACCACCCCGTGGCAGCCGTCGCTGCCCTTCTCCTCCACCTCGTACCGGATCTTCGCGCACTGCGCCGGGTCGGTGAGCCGCTCCAGCGTCGCGGCCGGGCCGCCCTCGGTGGCCCAACTCGGCAGCAGCGCGGCCAGGGTGGTGGATCCGGGCAGGTAGGGGTAGCTGTCCAGGGTGAGGTCGACGCCGTCGGCGAGCGCCCGGTCGAGGAGCTCCAGCAGTTCGCCGGCCCGGCCCCGGTTGAGCCCGAAGTTCATCGTGGCGTGGGTCAGGTGCAGCGCGCACCCGCTCTGCCGGGCGATCTCCACCATCTCCGCGTATCCCTCCAACGCCCTTGCACCGTAGGAGCGTTGGTGCGGCGCGTGGAAGCCGCCGTAGGCCGCGACGACGGTGCACAGCTCGACCAGCTCGGCGGTGCCCGCGTACATCCCGGGGGTGTAGCTGAGCCCGCTGGACATGCCGACCGCGCCGTCCAGCAGACTCTTCGCCAACACCTGCCGCATCCGGTCGAGTTCGCCGGAGGTGGGCGGGCGGTTGGCCCAGCCCATGGCGAGCATCCGCAGGGTTCCGTGCGGGACGAGGTAGCAGGCGTTGACGGCGACACCGGTGCGGTCGATCCGGTCCAGGTAGCCGGCGACGTCCCGCCAGTCCCAGTCGAAGCCGTCCGGGTCGCCGTTCCAGCCCGCGAGTTGGCGGCGCAGCGCGGGCAGCGTGGTGTCGTCCGCCGGGGCGTAGGACAGGCCGTCCTGGCCGAGCACCTCGCAGGTGACGCCCTGGGTGACCTTGGCCGGGTGCTCCGGTTCGAGCAGCAGGGCGAGGTCGGAGTGGGCGTGCATGTCGATGAAGCCGGGGGCCAGCACCAGCCCGTCGGCGTCCACCGCCTCGGGGGCGTCGAGGCCCTCGCCGATCTCGGTGATCAGGCCGTCCGCGATCCGGACGTCCGCCCGGTACCGGTCCGCGCCGGTGCCGTCCACGACGGTGGCACCGCGGAAGACCGTCGCTCCCCTGCCGCGCCCCGCGTCCGGGCGGGCCGTTCTCTCCCCGGGCATCAGAAGAACGTCCTGACCAGGCCGGTGACCTTCGGCTCGGCCGCGTCCGCGCAGTCCAGCACCGGAATCGCCGTCCACTTGTCGAAGGCCGTGCACGGGTGGGAGACGCCCAGCCGCAGCACCGCGCCGATCGGCGCGAGGTCGCCCGCGTCGCGGAGGAAGGCGTGCTGGTCGTTGAGCGCGGTGATCCGGGCCGTCGTGCCGGTCAACTCGGCTCCGCCGCGCACCCGTTGCGGCTCGGGCAGACCCTCGTCGAAGGGTAGGTCGCGCTTGCCGGCGTCCAGCAGCGCGAGCTGCGGCTCGGGCCGGGAGACCACCCGGGCCCAGCCGTGCAGCGCGCTGCGGAACGGCGTCCGCCCGCCGCGCCGGGCCAGCGGGGAGATGCCCCGGTAGAAGCCGTCGTCGTGGGCGATGTACGCGCCCGAGCGCAGCACCACGAAGGCCTCGGGCAGCTTCGCCAGCTCCTCGACCACCAGGTCGAAGTAGGCGCTGCCGCCGGCCGAGACCACCGGCCGGGTGTCCTGCGGGTAGGCGTCCGCCAGCCGGCCGTGCAGCTCGCCGAGGTCCCGCAGGTAGCCGCGGACGGTGGCCAGCGCCTCGGCCGAGGCGTCGTGCGCGAGCGCGCCCTCGTACCCCCCGACGCCCGCCAGGCGCAGGGTGCGGGCGCGCAGCACGGCGGCGGCGACCTCGGCGGCGGCGTCCACGCCGCGGGCACCGGTCCGCCCGCCCGGGCCGCCCAGCTCGACCAGCACCTCGACCGGCCGCTCGGCGCCGGCGGCGCGCAGTGCCTCGTCCATCAGCCGCACGCTCTCGGCGGAGTCGACCCAGGAGAGGAGGGCGAAGTCCGGGTCGGCGGCGAGTTCGTCGGCGAGCCAGGCCAGTCCGGCGGGTTCGAGCAGGGCGTTGGCGAGCAGTATGCGCTGCACCCCGAAGGCCCGGGCGATCCGCACCTGGGGCAGGTTGGCGAGGGTGATGCCGTGGCTACCGGCGTCGAGCTGGGCCTGCCAGAGGGCGGGCGCCATGGTGGTCTTGCCGTGCGGGGCGAGCGCGACGCCCGCGTCGGCGCACCAGTCGGCCATGGTGCGGACGTTGTGGTCGAGGGCGGCGCCGTCGAGGGTGAGCAGCGGGGTGCCGAGCGTGGAGAGGGTGGGGCCGGTGGCGAGCCACTCCCGCGTGGTGCGGCCCCACGACTGCGGCGGAGCGGCTTTGAACCGCCAGTCGAGCGGCTCGTCGGCCAGGGCGGCCACCGCCCCGCGGGCGATGCCCGGCCCGGTGCCGCTGCTTGCGAAGGTCTGCTCCACCGTCTTCCTCCATCCGCCCAAGTTGCAACATGTGCAACGAGGGTTGCACATGCTGGCAACACGGTTCTAGCATCGGCGCCGGATCACGGTCAACGGACCTGACTCCCGGTCAACGGGGTCGACTCACGTCCGGCGCTCACCGACGACACGGCGCCGGCGTGCGACGAGTCGGCCCGGTGGGCCCGCTCTCGACGGAACGGCCGCAGACGAGGAGCCCCGCACATGCCGCGACAGGACACCCAGGGCCCGACCCGCCCCGGTCCTCCCCCGACGGCCGTGTGCGTGGGCGAGTCGATGGCCGTCCTGCTGCCGGACCGCCCGGGCCCACTGGAGTCGGTGGAGAGCTTCCGGCTGTCCGTCGGCGGCGCGGAGTCCAACGTGGCGGGCGCGCTGGCCGCGCACGGCGTGCCGACCGCCTGGATCAGCCGGGTCGGCGACGACGGCTTCGGCCGCCGGCTGCTCGCCGAGGTCGCCGCCCGGGGCGTGGACGTCTCGGCGGTCGCGGTCGACCCGCACCGCCCGACCGGCCTCTACGTCAAGGAGGTCGGCGGCACCACCGGCGACCGCCACGACCTCGGGCCCGGCCGCAGCCGGCTGCACTACCACCGGCGGGGCTCCGCGGCCGCCGCGCTCTCCCCGGACCTGCTCACCGACCCCGCCGCCGCCCCGCTGCTGACCGGCGCCCGGCTGCTGCACCTGTCCGGCATCACCGCCGCCCTCTCCGACGGCTGCCTGGCCCTGCTGCGCGGCCTGCTCGCCGAGCGCCGCCCGAACCGAACGATCAGCTTCGACCTCAACTGGCGTCCCTCGCTCTGGCGCGAGCGCGACCCGGCCGTGCTGCCACCACTGCTGGACGCCGCCGACCTGCTGCTACTCGGGGCCGACGAGGCCGAGGCCGCCTTCGGCACGGGCGACCCGGCCGCCCTGCGCCGCCGCTTCCCCGGCCCGGCCACCGTCGTGGTCAAGGAGGCCGCCCGGCAGGTGACCGTCCTGGACCGGGACGGGACGGCGGTCACCGAGCCGGCCCTCGCGGTCGAGGTGGTCGAGGCCACCGGCGCGGGCGACGCCTTCGCGGCCGGCTACCTGGCCGGCACCGTCCGGGGCCTGGACCAGCGGCGCCGGCTGCGGCTCGGCCACCTGAGCGCCGCCTGCGCCCTGACCGCCCACGGCGACCAGGCAGAGCTGCCGGACGCCGCCGTGGTGACGGCACTGCTCGACGCCACCCCCGCCCAGTGGGCCGCCACCCGGGTCACCGCGGCGGGCATCACCGGCCCGGCCCTGCCCGCCGGCCACCGGCGCCGGACCGACCGGGCGCCGTCCGCCGAGCGGCCCCAGTCCACCGACCGGCCCCCGTCCGCCGATCGGGCCCGGGCACAATGAGCAGGAACCCCAGCCCTCGAAGCGGAGCACGATGAGCCAGACCGTCACCCGCGCGCTGCGCATCCTCGCCGAACTCGGCGAGGGCGAGCGCTCCCTCGACCAGCTCGCCGAGGTGCTCGGCGTCCACAAGACGACCGTGCTCCGACTGCTGCAAAGCCTCGAGGAGGAACGATTCGTCTATCGCGACGCGGCCTACCGCTACCACCTGGGTGCCGGCCTCTTCGCACTCTCCGGCCTGGCCCTGGAGCAGCGCGGCGTGCGCCGGATCGCCGCCCCACACCTGGCCGAGCTGAACGCCGCCACCGGCCAGACCGTGCACCTGGCCGCGTACGAGGGCGGCGAGGTGGTCTACATCGACAAGTTCGACTCCCGCCACCCGGTCAGGATGTACTCCCGGATCGGCCTGCGCGCCGCCCTGCACAGCGCCGCCGTCTCCAAGGTGCTGCTGGCCGGCCTACCGCTGCCCGAGCGGCGCCGGGTGGTGGCCGGGATCGACTTCACCCCGCACACCGAGCGCACCCTGACCACGCCCGAGGCGCTGCTCGCCGAGCTGGAGAAGGTCGCCGCCCAGGGCTGGGCGCAGGACCACGCCGAGCACGAGGCCTTCATCAACTGCGTGGCCGCGCCCGTCCGGGACGCCAGCGGACGGGTGGTCGCCGCCGCCTCGATCTCCGTCCCGGACATGGTCCTGCCGTACGAGCAGGTGCTGGACCTGCTCCCCCAGCTGCTCGCCACCACCCGCGCCGTCTCGGCCGACTGCGGCCGCCCCGACCACACCTGACGAACCGTCAAGAACAGCAAAGGAACCCGATGCCCTCCGAGCACCCGCAGACCGACGAGCACTCCCGGACCGACGGGAAGGTCGAGATCCGCACCGACGGCGCCCCCGCCCCCGCCTGGATGTTCTCCCAGGGCGTCCGCAAGGGCCCGATCCTCCAGGTCTCCGGCCAGGGCCCGCAGGACCCGACCACCGGCGAGTACCTCCACCACGGCGACGTGAAGGCGCAGACCCGCCGCACGCTGGAGAACGTCAAGGCCATCGTCGAGGCCGGCGGCGCCACCATCGAGGACGTGGTGATGTTCCGCGTGTACCTCACCAAGCGGGCCGACTTCCCGCTGATGAACGAGGTCTACGCCGAGTTCATCGACGAGAACATCAAGCCCGGCGGCGTGAAGCCGTGCCGCACCACCGTCTTCGTCGAGCTTCCGCAGGAGCCGATGCTGGTCGAGATCGACGCCCAGGCCGTGGTCGGCTGACCACCCCCGCCCCCGAAGGGCCCGGACGCCTGCCGCGCGCCCGGGGCCCTTCGACCTGTCCGGCCGACCGCCCACCCGCCACGCCGCCGACCGCCCACCCGCCACGCCGCCGACCGCCCGCTTGCCACGCCGCCGACCGCCCGCTTGCCACACCTCCAGCCAAATATTAGGTTAGGCTCACCTAACTAACTGGAGGTCCGCCCATGAGCCTGCCCACCGGCGACACCGAGGCCCCCGAGCCCACCACCGCCGAACGGATCCACAGCCTGCTCAGCACGACCTCCTCGCTCACCGTCCGAGCCCTGGGCGAGCAGCACCACCTGGACACCCCGGTCTCCGTCCACGGCTCCCGGCTGCGGCTGCGCACCGCCCTGGACGACCCGCTCACCGCGGCCGCCGCCGGCGCCACCGACGGCCTCGCCGTCGTCCTCGACGTCACCGACGTCTCCCCCGTCGCCGTCCGTGACCGGGTCCGTGCCCGCCTGACCCTGGCCGGCCGACTTCACCTGGCCCACCTCGCCGACGACGGCCTCAGCGTCCACCTGCGGGTGGACGTCGCCCACGCCGTCCTCGCCACCCCGTACGGCACCGGCGCGGTCACCGCCGCGGACCTCGCCGTCGCCGTCCCCGACCCGATGGCCCGGCACGAGGCCGCGATGCTCACCCACCTCGCCGACGACCACGCCGAGGCGCTCGAGGTCCTCACCCGCCTGCTCGACCCGGCCGTGCTGGGCCACGGCCCGGAGGTCCGCCCGCTCGCCCTGGACAGCCACGGCCTGGTGCTGCGCCTGGACCACCCGTACGGCCACCGCGACGTCCGCCTGGTCTTCCCCGAACCCGCCCGGGACACCGAGGAGTTCGGCCACCGGATGCACGAGCTGCTGGCCGCCGCGCAGTACGGCTCGCCGGTCCACCGGCACTGACCCCCCGTCCCGTCACCGCTCGACCGCGTCCTCCAGCACCACCCGCCCGATCCGCACGTACAGTTCCGGCCGCCACCGGCGCACCGCGAGCGCCAGCGCCACCCCGCCCGCGAACACCCCGATCACCAGGTACGGGATCAGCCGGAACAGCAGCGTGTGCGCCGCCGCCCCGGCGGCGGCGTCCTTGTTGAGGACCAGCAGCACCACCACCCCGGCCATCGCCACCCCGCCCACCAGCGGCGCGACCAGCGTCCGGAACCAGTGGGCGGTCTCCGGGTGGCGCCCCCGCACGTGGAAGTACCCGACCACGGCGAAGGAGCAGAGCGTCTGCACGACCAGGATCGCCATCGTCCCGAGCAGCGCCAGCAGCGTGTACAGGTGCGCGTACGGGTCCATCCCGGCCGCCAGGAAGCCCGCCACCAGCCCCACCGCGATCACCGACTGCACCACCGAGGCGACGTGCGGCGAGCCGTGCCGCGGATGGGTGCGGCCGAGCCCCCGGTACAGCAGACCCTCCCGCCCGATCGCGTACAGGTAGCGGGCCGCGCACTGGTGGAAGGCCATCGCGCAGGCGAACGAGCCGGTGACGACCAGCCATTGGAACACCTTCACCGCCCAGGCCCCCAGGTGCGCACCGAGCGGGTCGAAGAACAGGCTGTTGCCGTCCTTGCCCGGCACCGCGCCGTTCGCCACCGCGATCGCCCGTTCGACCCCGTTGCCGGAGACGATCATCCAGGACACGAAGACGTAGAGCAGCCCGACCCCGATCACCGACACCAGCGTCGCCCGCGGCACCACCCGCTTCGGGTCGCGGGACTCCTCGCCGTACATCGCGGTGGACTCGAACCCCACCCAGGACCAGAACGCGAAGAACAGGCCGAGCCCCGCCGCGGCCGCCGAACTCCCCACCCCCCTCAGCGCGTTCAGCGGGTTCACGGCCGCGAGCACGATCCCGTCCGGGCCGCCGCCGGAGAACAGCACGGCGAACGAGACCGCACTCAGCACCCCGATCTCCAGCACCAGCGCGACGCCGAGCACCTTGGCCGTCAGGTGCAGGTCGAACCAGGCCATCACCCCGATCACCGCCGCCCCGGACAGCGCGTACCAGCCCCAGCCCAGCTCCACCCCCAGCTGCGAACGGACCAGTCCCCGCAGCGAGTACGCGAAGAAGCCGAGGGCCGAGGCCTCGGTGACGACGTACGCGAGCACCGCCAGCAGTCCCGAGGCCATCCCGACCACCCGGCCCAGCCCGTGCGAGACGTAGCCGTAGAACGCGCCGGCCGCGGTGATGTGCCGGGCCATCGCGACGTAGCCGACCGAGAACACCGTCAGCACCACGGTCGCCACGACGTACGCGGCGGGCGCGCCGACGCCGTTGCCCTGCCCGACGATGATCGGCAGGTTGCCCGTCATCGCGGTGATCGGGGCGGCGGTGGCGAGCGCCATGAACACCACGCCGACCAGGCCGACCGAATCGGCCTTCAGCCGGTCGACCCCGTCCTCCCCGGGCCGCTCCCGGCCGGCCGTCCTCCCCGCCACGCCCCCACTGCGGACCGCCATCCGCCCTCCTCGCCTCCGGACCCGCCCGCCCGGCCGGACCGACCGGGCGCTGACCGTTCGCCAGCATGACGTGCCACGGCCACCCGGCGACGCCACCGAACCCCTCCGTCACACCGGAGTTGACGCCGCGTTCGACCCGTCCGAACGAAACCCGGGAACAGCCGGGCGGCACGGAAACGGCAGTGGCCGGCCCGGCCGCACGAGGAGTCCTCGTACGGCCGGGCCGGCCTGGGCGTGTCCCGCGCCCATGTCCGCCGTGCGGCGATCACCCGGTCGAGCGGTCACCCGACATGACCATCCCGGAGGATCGTTTCGCCCCGCAGCGACGGTGGTTCCGGAAACCCTCGGAGCTCAGCCGTGGGTCAGAGCGCGACGCCGTGCGCGCGCAGGTAGGCGACCGGGTTGATGTCCGAGCCGTACTCCGAGCCGTTGCGGACCTCGAAGTGCAGGTGCGGGCCGGTCACGTTGCCAGTGGCACCGGACAGGCCGATCTGCTGGCCGACGGTGACGGCCTGACCGATCCTCACGCCGATCGAGGAGAGGTGCGCGTACTCGGCGTAGTGGCCGTCGGCGAGCTTGATCTCGACCTCGTTGCCGTAGGCGCCGCCGTTGCCGGCCTTGACCACGACACCGTTGGCGATGGCGCGCAGCGGGGTGCCGGTGGAGGCGACGAAGTCCTGGCCGGTGTGGTGGCCGGAGGCCCACATCGAGCCGGCCACACCGTAGGCGGTGCCGAGCCTCGGGTTGGCCAGCGGGGCGACGAAGCCGGAGGTGGCGGCGGCGACCGGAGTGGCGGTCACGGCCTGGGCCGGGGTGGCGACCTGCAGCTGGGTCTGCAGCTGCGTGGCCGGCTTGGCGGCCTCGGTCCGCACCTGGACCCGGTCCTGCGCCTTGGCGGCCTGGGTCGCGGGAGCGGCCGACTCGGCCGGGGCGGCGGCCTTCGCCGGAGCGGAGTCGGCCGACGGCGCGACGGCGTGGCCCGGCAGCGCGAGCCGCTGGCCCGCGAAGATCAGGTTCGGGTCGGCACCGACGACCGAGCGGTTCTGCTCGTACAGGGCGTGCCAGCCGCCCTCGACGTTCTTGACCTCGGCAATCTTGGACAGGGTGTCACCGCTGACGACGCGGTAGCTCTCCTGCACTGCCTGGGCGGCCGGAGCATCGGCCGGAGCAGCCGACTCGGCGCGGGCGGAGGCGGCGGCCTGCGCGACCGGGGCGGCCGGAGCGGTGTGGGCCTGGGCGCTCATCGCGGTGACGAGCGGGAGGGCGAAGGAGACGCCGGTGACGGCGGTGGCGATGCCGATGCGGGCGGCGCGGGGCAGGGCGATACGACGAGCCTGAGCAGGCATGGAAGTTTCCTCTCCGACGCCTGCGAGGTGAGCTGTCGGGTTCGGGCTGGAGTTGCCCGGCCGCATGCGCGGCTTCACCCCTAGCCGGTCCTGGACGCCCGCGCCCTGAGGCGCGAACTCCGGTCCGGCGACTTACCTGTGGGTCCCCCGCTCCTGCCGTACAGAGTTCGTTTCGAACCACCGGGCAGCGGCAGGACTCGGCGTTCCACCCGGCGGATCCGTCCGGACTGGCCGGGCGGTCGCTGAACTAAAACCCATCCGTTCGGGTGAAGCAATGTCGATCTTTGAAAGCGCAACCATTCCCCCTTCCCCGGTGACCCTCCGCAGGCCGGAGCACACGTTCCGCACACAATCCATTCACCCCCCGCCACTGATCCACGACCCTGCGCCGAGATCCGCGACGCTGCGCAGCCGCCCACTCACACCCCGCCCACCGTCAACACACCCACCGGTGACCCTTGTCACGTGCGCCCCGGCAGCGCAGGATTCGCCCGTGGCCACCTCAGAGGCCGGCACCCTGCGCCTGAGCACCGCGCAGGGCCGCTGGGTACTACTGGCGACGGTGCTCGGCTCCAGCATGGCGATGCTCGACGGCACCGTGGTGAACGTCGCCCTGCCCCGGATCGGCGCCGACCTCGGCGCCTCCCTCGCGTCCCTGCAATGGACCCTGAACGCCTATCTGCTCACCCTGGCGGGCCTGATCCTGCTCGGCGGCGCGCTGGGCGACCGGTACGGACGGCGCAAGGTCTTCCTGATCGGCGTGGTCTGGTTCGCCATCGCCTCCGCCGCCTGCGCCGCCGCACCGAACATCCACGTGCTGATCGCCGCCCGCGCCGTCCAGGGCATCGGCGGGGCACTGCTCACCCCCGGCTCGCTCGCCATGCTCCAGGCCGTCTTCCACCCTGACGACCGCTCGGCGGCGGTCGGCCTCTGGTCCGGCCTGGGCGGGGTGTCGGCGGCGGTCGGCCCGTTCCTAGGCGGCTGGCTGGTGGACGGCCCCGGCTGGCGCTGGATCTTCCTGCTGAACCTGCCGCTCGCCGCCGCCGTGATCGCCGTCGCCACCCGGTCGGTGCCGGAGAGCCGGGACAAGGACGCCTCCGGCCGCTTCGACGTGCTCGGCGCCGTGCTCGCTGCCCTCGCCCTCGGCGCGATCACCTACGCGCTGACCGCGGCCGGCGAGGGCCTGTCCCCCGCCGTCTGGGTCAGCGGAGTGATCGGGGTGGTGCTCGGCGTCGCCTTCGTGGCCGTCGAGCGCCGCGCGCCCGAACCGATGCTGCCGCTCGGCCTCTTCTCCTCCCGGCTGTTCACCGCGGTGAACCTGGTCACCCTGTGCGTGTACGCGGCGTTCAGCGGCGTCTTCTTCCTGCTGGTGGTGCAGCTCCAGATCGTGTCCGGGTTCTCGCCGCTGGTCTCGGGCTTCGCCCTGGTGCCGATCACCGTGCTGATGCTGCTGCTGTCCGCCCGTGCCGGACGCCTCGGCAAGCGGATCGGCCCGCGCATCCCGCTCACCGTCGGCCCGATGCTGTGCGCCGCCGGGGTGCTGTTGATGCTGCGCATCGGCCCGGACTCCTCGTACTGGGTGGACGTGCTGCCCGCCGTCACGGTGATGGGCTGCGGCATGACGCTGCTGGTCGCACCGCTGACGGCGACCGTGCTGGCCGCCGTCGAGGTCCGCCACGCGGGCATCGCCAGCGGGGTCAACAACGCCGCCGCCCGCGCGGCCGGCCTGCTCGCGGTGGCCGCCCTGCCGGCGCTGGCCGGGCTGAGCGGCGACGCCTACCGGGTACCCTCCTCGGTCGACGCCGCCTTCCACACCGCCATGCTGATCTGCGCGGGCCTGCTGGTCGCCGGCGGGCTGATCGCCTCCGCGACCGTACGGGGCAACGTGCTCGCCCCCGAGGAGCAGCCGGTGGCCGAGCCGAACTGCGACTGGCCGTGCGGGCCCACCGCCCCGCCGCTCGACCCGGGCCACGTCCCCGTGACGCGCGAGGGCCCCGCCACCGGTCCGGCGGCGGGGCCCTCACCCAAGGGCTGACGCTACGTCAGAAGGCGCTTCCCGTCAGGGAATGCCGCCCGTCAGAGAATGTCGCCGGGCGCGTACTCGGCGGCCTCCGGGTAGGCGGCCGCGACGGCCTCCACCTGGCGGACGACCTCGGCGACCTGGGCGCCGGCCGCGCCGGTGAAGGACAGCTTGTCGGCCAGCAGCGCGTCCAGGGCGGCCCGGTCCAGCGGGATCCGCTCGTCGGCGGCCAGCCGGTCCAGCAGCTCGTTCTCCCGGGCGCCGGCCCGCATCGCCAGCGCGGAGGCGACGGCGTGCTCCTTGATGACCTCGTGCCCGGTCTCCCGGCCGACGCCCGCGCGCACCGCGCCCATCAGCACCTTGGTGGTGGCGAGGAACGGCAGGTAGCGGTCCAGCTCGGCCTCGATCACGGCGGGGAAGGCGCCGAACTCGTCGAGGACGGTCAGGAAGGTCTCCAGCAGGCCGTCGAAGGCGAAGAACGCGTCCGGCAGCGCGACCCGGCGCACCACCGAGCAGGAGACGTCGCCCTCGTTCCACTGGTCGCCGGCCAGCTCGCCGGTCATCGAGGCGTAGCCGCGCAGGATGACGGCCAGGCCGTTGACGCGCTCGCAGGAGCGGGTGTTCATCTTGTGGGGCATCGCGGAGGAGCCGACCTGGCCCTCCTTGAAGCCCTCCGTCACCAGCTCGTGGCCGGCCATCAGGCGGATGGTCTTGGCCAGGCTGGACGGCGCGGCGGCCAGCTGGACGAGGGCGGTGAGCACCTCGAAGTCCAGCGAGCGCGGGTAGACCTGGCCGACGCTGGTCAGCACGTGGTCGAAGCCGAGGTGCCCGGCGACCCGGCGCTCCAGCTCGGCGAGCTTCTCGGTGTCCCCACCGAGGAGGTCCAGCATGTCCTGGGCGGTGCCGACCGGGCCCTTGATCCCGCGCAGCGGGTAGCGGGCGATCAGCTCCTCCAGGCGGCGGAAGGCGACCAGCAGCTCGTCGGTGATCGAGGCGAACCGCTTGCCCAGGGTGGTGGCCTGAGCGGCCACGTTGTGCGAGCGGCCGGCCATGACCAGCTCGGAGTGCTGGGCGGACAGCTTGGCCAGACGCACCAGCACGGCCACCGTGCGGTCCCGCACGTGCTCCAGGGACTGGCGGATCTGGAGCTGCTCGACGTTCTCGGTCAGGTCCCGGGACGTCATGCCCTTGTGGATCTGCTCGTGCCCGGCGAGCTCGCTGAACTCCTCGATGCGGGCCTTCACGTCGTGGCGGGTGATCCGCTCACGGGCGGCGATCGAGCCGAGGTCGACCTGGTCGATCACCCGCTCGTAGTCGGCGACGGCCGTCGCCGGCACCTCGACGCCGAGGTCCTGCTGGGCCTTCAGGACGGCCAGCCACAGGTGGCGCTCGAGGACCACCTTGTGCTCGGGGGACCACAGCTGGGCCAGGGTCGCCGAGGCGTACCGGGAGGCCAGGACATTGGGGATCTGGGGCTTCGCGCTCACGCTTCGCAAGGGTAACAGCCGAGGTCACGCCGGACGTCGGCGGATGGGGTAGGCTGGGTTAATTGAGCGCCATTCAGATGACACTCCAAAGCCTCCTCACCGCAAGGATATCACATCGATGAGCGAAGCACCAGCGGCCACGGGGAACCCCGGCGATGCCCTCGCCGCGGCCCTGCGCACCGAGCAGGCCCACCTCACCCGGCTCTACGCCCGGCTGGACGCCGTCCGCGAACGCGCCCGCCGCACCGCCGACGGCGCCCACGACCAGGCCGCACCCGGCGGCACCCACCAGGCCCGGCTGGAACGCGAGGTGCGCGCCCGCGAGGCCGCCCGTCACGCCGCCCGGCTGGACGCGGTCGAGCGCGGCCTGTGTTTCGGCCGGCTCGACGAGCGCGACGGCACCGTCCACTACATCGGCCGCACCGGCCTGACCGACGAGGCGTACGAACCGCTGCTGCTCGACTGGCGGACCCCGGCCGCCCGCCCCTTCTACACCGCGACCCCCGCCCACCCCGGCCCGGTGGTCCGCCGCCGCCACCTGCACACCCGGGGCCGCACCCTCACCGGGCTGGACGACGAGGCGCTCGACCTCGCCGGACTGGACGAATCCGACCGGCGCGGCCTGGTCGGCGAGGCCGCCCTGCTCGCCGCCCTCGACCGCGAACGCACCGGCCGGATGGGCACCGCCGTCGCCACCATCCAGGCCGAGCAGGACCGGGTGATCCGCTCCCCGCTGCCCGGCGCCCTGGTGGTCCAGGGCGGCCCCGGCACCGGCAAGACGCTGGCCGCCCTGCACCGCACCGCCTACCTGCTGTTCACCCACCGCGCCGCGCTGGAGCGCCGCGGCGTGCTGGTGATCGGCCCCAACCCCGGCTTCCTGCGGTACATCGACGAGGTGCTGCCCGCCCTCGGCGAGACCGAGGTGGTGCTGCGCACCGTCGGCGAACTCCTCCCCGGCGTCACCGCCACCGGCACCGACGCCCCCGCCACCGCCTTCGCCAAGGGCGGCCCCTGGATGGCCGGGGTGCTCCGGCGCGCCCTGGCCGCCCACCAGACGGCCCCGGCCGACGGCCTGGACCTCGGCGAGGGGCTGAAGGTCTCCGCCCGGGCCTGCGCCGAGGCCCGCGACGCCGCCCGCGGCCTGCGGCTGCCCCACAACCGGGCCCGCGGCTTCTTCCTCGGCACCCTGCTCGACGCCCTCGCCATCGCCCAGGCGCTCACCCTCGGCCGCCCCTACGACGACGAGGAGGCGCACTACGCCCCGCGCGAGCTGTGGGAGCGGACGGACGTCCGCGCCGCCCTCGACCCGCTCTGGCCCCGGCTCACCCCGCAACAACTCCTCGAAAGGCTTCTCACCGACCGGGAGTTGCTCACCACGGCGGCCCCCGAACACGCGGCCGCCCTGCTCCGTCCGCCCGGCTCCGGGTGGACGGTCGAGGACGTCCCGCTGCTCGACGAGGCCGCCGAACTTCTCGGCACGGCAAGGGAATCCGCCGCTGCCGACCAGGATCCGGACGAACTGGCCTTCGCCCAGGGCGTGTTGACCATCACCGGGCAGACCGGCGACGCCCTGCTGGACTCCGCCGCGCTGGCCGGGCGATTCCGCGACGACGGCCCGTACCGCTCCACCGCCGAACGCGCCGCCGCCGACCGCACCTGGGCCTACGGCCACGTCGTCGTGGACGAGGCCCAGGAGCTGTCCGCGATGGCCTGGCGCGCCGTCCTGCGACGTGTCCCGACCAACTCGCTCACCATCGTCGGCGACCTCGCCCAGACCGGATCGCCCGCCGGCGCCCGCAGTTGGGCCGAGATGCTCGACCCGCACCTGCCCGGCCGCTGGCGCGAGGAGCGGCTGACCGTCAACTACCGTACGCCGCAACCCTTCATGGCCATCGCCTCCGCCGTGCTGCGCGCCGCCGTACCCGGCCACCGGCCGCCCGACTCCATCCGCCCCGGCACCGAGCGGCCCCGCGCCGTCCACGTGCCCGAGGGCGACTTCGCCGCCGCGCTCGCCCGGCTGCCCGCCGGCCCCGGCACCCTGGGCGTGATCGCACCGGACGCCCTGACCGCGGAACTGGACGCGCTCACCGTGGCGGACGCCAAGGGGCTGGAGTTCGACGCGGTCGTGGTGGTCGAGCCGGCCGGACTCGCACCGCGCGACCTCTACGTCGCCCTGACCCGGGCCACCCGCTCGCTCACCCTGCTCCACCACCGGCCGCTGCCGCCGGAGCTCGCCGGGCTGCTCTGACCGGCGCGACCGACGGGCGGCCCGACCGGCACCGGCGGCACGAGTGGCGCGGGCGGCGCGGGGTCCTACTGCGCGCCGCCCGTACGGGCCAGCACCGGCAGCACCTGGGAGCAGATCGAGTGCAGCGCGATCCGCTGCTCGTCGGTCATCGCCTCGAAGGCCTGGTGGGTCCGGGCCATCTCGCCCCGGATGCGGTTCAGGATCTCCCGGCCCTCGGCCGTGATCACCACGATCTTCACCCGGCGGTCACCGGCCGCCGCCTCCCGGTTGGCCAGGCGCAGCGACTCCAGCCGGTCCACGATCCCGGTCACGTTCGACGCGTCGCAGCCCAGCCGCCCGGCCAGCGCCCGCATCGGCACCGGCTCCTGCACCGCGCCCAGCGCCTTGGCCTGCGAGGAGGAGAGGCCGTGCCGGGCGGCGGCCGCCGCGAAGTCCTGGAAGTATGCGGCACCGACGGCGGCCAACACCTCCATCAATTCGGCGTTGGTCGGTACGGTCGTCGTCGCTGTCGAACCCATGGGGTCAGCGTACGACCAGGTGCTTCAGTAACTCAAGCTTTGACCACGGCAACCGTCGGCGAGCCGCCTCACACCGCCCCGGGGTCAGAGCACCAGCTGGTCGAACAGCCGCCGCAGCTCCGCCTCCGGGTCCGCGGTCAGCCCGGTGTGCACGGGCCCCGGCTGGACGATCGCGCTGCGCGGCGCGGTCAGCCAGCGGAACCGCTGCCCGGGGCTGTCCCCCGCCGCCGGACCGGCCTGCGGGCCGCCCTGACAGACCGCCTCGATCCCGTGCAGCGCCCGTCGCACGCCATGGACGTCCGCGACCGGGTCCAGTGCCAGCAGCCGGGCCTGGTCCAGGTGGGTCCGGGCGGCCAGGTGCGAGCTCTGCCTGCAGTACAGCAGCACCCCGACGTTGACGCACTCGCCGCGCTCGACCCTCGGCACCGCGCGGATCACGGCGTACTCGTAGTCGTGCAGCTCTACGGCGACCGGCAGCATGGACAGCACGGGCTCGGTCATGCGGGCACCTCCGGCAGCCAGTCGCGCGGACCGGCCAGTCGTCGGGTCAACTGGGCGCGGTACGCGGCGCGCACCTCGTCGGGCGAGTCGAAGCCGAACTCGTCCGCCAGCCAGACCTCGGGGATCTGCGCCACCGCGCCCTCGATCGCCGCCTCGGCGAGCGGCGCGAGCGCCTTGTCGGCCGCCGCCAGGTCCGGCCGGGCGCGCAGCAGCGCATGGTCGGAGGCGTCGTACGGACGGCGGATCCAGGCGGCGGCGCCGGACCAGTTGTGGTGGAAGATCAGGCTCGCGCCGTGGTCGATCAGCCGCAGCCCGCCGGTCGCCACCAGCAGGTTGGGGTTGCGCCAGGAGCGGTCGACGTTGCCGATCAGCGCGTCGAACCAGAGCACCTGCCCGGCCAGCTCGGGGTCCACCTCGAAGCAGAGCGGGTCGAAGTTGAGCGCGCCGCTGACGAAGGCCATCCCCAGGTTGGTCCCGCCGCTGGCCCGCATCTGGTCCTGGATCTGGTGGTCCGGCTCGCTGCGCGCGAGCACCGGGTCCAGGTCGACCGTCACCAGCTCCGGCACCGGCAGCCCGAGCCGCCGGCCGAGCTCCCCGGCCAGCACCTCCGCGACCAACGCCTTGCGGCCCTGCGCCGCACCGACCCATTTCAGCGCGTACAGCCGCCGATCGTCGGCCTCGACCAGGCCCGGCATCGAGCCGCCTTCTCGCAGTGGCGTCACGTACCGGATCGCCGTCACCTCGGGTAGCACGGCCGACAGCCTATCGGTGTCTGCGCCCCTTCCTCTCCCTTCACCTCCGCACCTCCCCCCGGCACCTCCCTCCCCTCCCCCACGCCCCCGCCCCGGTGGCAGCCCCCGCCTCCCCCGCACCACCCTTTCCTCCCCACTCCATAGCCCCGCCCCGGTGGCAGCCCCCGCTGCTCCGTGCGAGTGTGGCGGACAGTAAGTGGGGACCTTCACGGCAAAGGGATGAGCGATGGAACGACCTCGGATCCTGATCGTGGGCGGTGGCTTCGCCGGTCTGGAGTGCGCCCGCCGCCTCGAACACAAGCTGTCACCGTCGGAGGCCGAGATCTCGCTGGTCACGCCGTTCAGCTACCAGCTCTACCTCCCCCTGCTCCCCCACGTCGCGGCCGGCGTCCTCACCCCGCAGTCCGTGGCCGTCTCGCTGCGCCGCACGCTGCGCCGCACCCACATCGTCCCGGGCGGCGCCATCGGCGTGGACCCGACCTCCAAGGTGTGCGTCGTCCGCAAGATCACCGACGAGGTGGTCGCGCTGAGGTACGACGTCCTGGTGCTCGCCCCGGGCAGCGTCACCCGCACCTTCGACATCCCCGGCCTCACCGACTACGCCCGCGGCATGAAGACGCTCGCCGAGGCGGCCTACGTCCGCGACCACGTGATCGCCCAACTCGACCTCGCCTCCACCACCCTGGACCAGAAGGAGCGCGAGTCCCGGCTCCAGTTCGTGGTGGTCGGCGGCGGCTACGCGGGCACCGAGACGGCCGCCTGCCTCCAGCGGCTGACCACCGCCGCCGCCCATCGCTACCCGCGCCTGGACGCCCGGCAGATCAAGTGGCACCTGATCGACATCGCCCCGAAGCTGATGCCGGAACTCGGCGACCCGCTCGGCGAGTCCGCCCTGGAGGTGCTGCGCGACCGCGGCATCGAGGTGTCGCTGGGCGTCTCGGTCGCCGAAGTCGGCGCCGAGACCGTCAAGTTCACCGACGGCCGGGTGCTCCCCTGCCGCACCCTGATCTGGACGGCCGGCGTGGCCGCGAGCCCGCTGATCGGCACGCTGGACGCCGAGACGGTCCGCGGCCGGCTCGCCGTGACGGCGGAGATGCGGGTGCCGCAGTTCGAGAGCGTGTTCGCGCTCGGCGACGCCGCCGCCGTCCCCGACCTCGCCAAGGGCGACGGCGCGGTCTGCCCGCCGACCGCCCAGCACTCCGCCCGCCAGGGCCGCGCGGTCGCGAACAACGTGATCGCCTCGCTCCGCAACCAGCCCCTGGAGCCGTACTACCACAAGGACTTGGGCCTGGTGGTCGACCTCGGCGGCAAGGACGCGGTCTCCAAGCCGCTCGGCGTGGAACTCCGCGGCGTGCCCGCGCAGCTGGTGGCGCGCGGCTACCACCTGATGGCGATGCGCACCAACGTGGCCAAGTTCCGGGTGGGCACCAACTGGCTGCTCAACGCGACCGCCGGCGACGAGTTCGTCCGCATCGGATTCCTCGCCCGCCAACCCGCCCGACTGCGGGACTTCGAGTACACCGACGCCTATCTGACGCGGGATCAGGTACGCGCGCACGCCCAGTCGCTGCTCGCCAAGGGCTGAGCACGGCAGACCGACGCAACGGCGCCCCCGCCGGAACCGGCCGCGAGGGCGCCGAACCGCGCCGTCACCGCGATCACCGCGCGGTCAGGTACATCCCGCTCGCGTCCTGCCCGGCCGCGTCGCGGCACGCGTAGTCACCGCTCGGGCGCGCCCACAGCAGCGTCAGGCACGGCCCGACCTCCTGCCGGCCGTAGTGGTCGGGGTGCATCGACTCCCGCAGCGCGCCCTGCGTGGAGTCGAGCCCGCCGTCCAGGAAGCGCGCCCACTCGCCCGTGGTCGCGGACGAGCCGGAGTTCGCGGTCGGCTGCCTGGTAGCCGTCGCGCAGACCTCGCGGCCCTGCAGCATGTCCGACAGGTCCAGGAACTGCGCACCCTTGGCGGCGGCGACGCCCGCCGGCGCCCCGGAGATCCGCGGCACCATCGAGTCTCGGGCCCAGTCGGCGTCCCCCTCCCAGAACGGGCGGCCGCCGGTGTCGGAGCGGGTCCAGCCGCTCTCCGGGGAGCGCATCTCGGCGCTGTGCAGGCCCCGCTCCCGACGCCCGCCCCGGACTCACACCAGCCGCGACCCGCCGCCGCCCGCCCCCAGCACCGCCGCCAGGTCCTCCGCCAGCTCCCGCGCCTGCGCCGCCTCCAGCCGCGCCGTGGTGAACCGCAGCCCGGGCGGCGACTGGATCCGGTACCGCGCGCCCGGCGCCGCGACCCAGCCGCGCTGCACCAGCGCCGCCAGCACCGAGGTCTCGTCCGGCACCGGCACCCAGACGTTCAGCCCGCTCCGCCCGTGCGCGGCGATCCCACGGGCCGCCAGCTCGCCCAGCAGGGCGTCCCGCCGGGCCCGGTAGACGGCGGCCACCCGGCCGGCCGGCGCGGCGTCACCAGCCCACAGCTCCGCGACGGTGCGCTGCAGCAGGTGGCTGACCCAGCCGGCCCCCAGCCGCAGCCGGCCCGCCACCCGTCCGATCGTCTCGTGGTCGCCGACCGCCACCGAGACCCGCAGGTCCGGCCCGTACGCCTTGGCCGCCGAGCGCACCACCGCCCAGTGCCGGGTGTCGGCGCCGACCAGCGAGTGGTACGGCTGGTCGACCATGCCGTGCCCGTGGTCGTCCTCGATCAGCAGCACCCCGGGGTGCTCGGCCAGTACGGCCTTCAGCGCCTCGGCCCGCCGTGCGGTGAGCGCCGCCCCGGTCGGGTTCTGCGCCCGGCTGGTGACCACCACGGCCCGCGCGCCCTCGGCCAGCGCCGCGGCCAGCGCGTGCGGCAGCGGACCCTCGTCGTCCAGCCGGACGGGCGCGTGCTTCAGCCCCAGCGCGGGCAGCAGGTCGAGCAGGCTGCCCCAGCCCGGATCCTCGACTGCCACCGCGTCGCCGGGGCGCAGCCGGGCGCCGAGAATGCGTTCGACGGTGTCCAGCGAGCCGGAGGCGACGGCGATCGGGCCGCCGGGCAGGCGGTCGGCCTCGAAGGACGCTCGGGCGAGCGCGAGCAGCAGCGGGTCGACGGCGGCGTGCCCGTACAGCACCGGGTCGGTGCGCGCGGCCTCGGCGGCGGCCGCGAGGGCCGGGGCGAGGTCGGGCAGCAGGGCCGGGTCGGGGTTGCCGGTGGACAGGTCGCGGGCGTGCGGCGGGACGGGGATGCGGATCTGGTCACGCGGGGTGAGGGCGGGCCTGGGCAGGATGCGGCTGCCCTTGCGGCCGGCGGTCTCGATCACGCCGCGGTCGCGCAGCAGCCGGTAGGCGGCGGCGACGGTGTTGGGGTTGACGCCCAGTTCGGCGGCGAGGTCGCGCAGCGGGGGCAGCGCGGTTCCGGGGGCGAGCTGCCCGCTGCTCACGCCCTGCTCGATGTGGGCCGCGATTTCGCTGGCGCGTCGCCCTTTCAGCGGATAGCCTCCTAGCACAAAGCAAATTATGCACTAGTACATAGAGGATGTCATGTCAGCCACCGCGGAAGGTTCGCCCAGCTACTCCCGCACCCCGAGGACCACCCCCACCCGCTACCGGGACCGGGCCACCTGGGAGCAGGAGGCGATCCACGCCATCCTCGACAGCGCCTACATCTGCCACCTCGGCTTCGTCGTCGACGGCGCCCCCGTGGTCCTGCCCACGATCTTCGCCCGGGTCGGCAGCCGGCTCTACGTCCACGGCTCCACCGGCAGCCGCCCGATGCGCAACGCCTCCGGCGAGCAGGGCATGCCGGTCT
Source organism: Kitasatospora sp. NPDC001132 (assembly GCF_053598415.1). Lineage (NCBI taxonomy): Bacteria > Bacillati > Actinomycetota > Actinomycetes > Kitasatosporales > Streptomycetaceae > Kitasatospora > Kitasatospora sp. NPDC001132. The sequence continues at coordinate 162,269 of NZ_JBSFKF010000014.1, forward strand.
GCGTCACCGTCACCCAGGTCGACGCGCTGGTGCTGACCAAGTCCGCGTTCAACCACTCGGTGAACTTCCGCTCGGTGGTCGCCCACGGCACCGCGCACCAGGTCACCGACCCCGAGGAGCTGGACGTCGCGCTCGCCGCCCTGGTCGACCACGCGGTTCCGGGGCGCTCCGCCGAGGTCCGTCCGGCCAACGCCAAGGAGCTCGCCGCCACCGCCGTCCTCCGGCTGGAGCTGGACGAGGTCTCGGCCAAGACCCGCGAGGACGGCGCCGACGACGACCCCGAGGACGCCGACCTGCCGCACTGGTCCGGTCTGATCCCGGTCACCACCGTGCACGGCACCCCCGAGCCGCACCCCGGCACCGCCGTCCCGCTCCCCGCGCACCTGCGCGGCTACCCGCGCTGACGGGAGGACCACCCGTGCTGATCAGATCCTGGGACCGCGGCGACGAGCAGGAGTGGCGCGCCTGGCTGGCCGAGGGCCGCGACTTCGGCCTGCTCGCCGCCAACGGCGGCCCCGGCGAGGGCCCGGTGCTCGTCCCGACGCACTTCCTGCTGGACGCCGAACGCGGCGAGATCCTGCTCCACCTCGCCGCGCCCAACCCGCTGCTGGCCGCCGTCCGGGCCGACCCCCAGGTCACCCTCGCGGTCACCGACGGCTACGCGTTCGCCCCCGGCCACTGGCGCGGCGAACCGGGCACGCCCACCAGCTTCTACGCCTCGGTCCACTTCCACTGCACCGCCGAGGTGGTGGAGGCCGCAGCCGACAAGGCGGAGATCCTCAACCGCCAGCTGGCGCACTTCCAGCCCGAGACACCGGAGGTCCGGGTGGTGCCCGGCGACGGCGCCTTGGCCCGGCAGCTGCCCGGGCTGCGCGGGCTCCGGCTGACGGTGAACGAGGTGCGGGCCAAGTTCAAGTACGACGACAAGAAGCCCGCCGAGGTGCAGTACGCCATCGCCGACCGGCTCGCCGAGCGCGCCGACGGCCCTGGGCGCGGCCACGACCAGTACGCCGCCGCCCGTACCCAGCTGCTCCGCCGTCACCGACGGCGCACCGCCTAGCCGGGCACCGCGAACGCCGCGGGGCACCGACGGCCCCCCGGGCCACGCCCCGCGCGTCGACCACTCGCGCAGCGGTCGGCCGGCGCGCCGTCGGCTGACTCCGGGTCACCCGGTCGGCCGCCAATCGGCCGCCAACTCGGGCAGGTCGGCCGCGGCGCTGCTCGAATGTGAGACGAGCCCTGCCCACTCACCGTCAGAGCGGGTCCGTCCACTCCCGGGAGCGCGTGTGTCCTCAGTCAACAGCCAACGGGCGTCCGGCGAGGCCCACCTCGGCCACGTGGTGTTCATCTCGGCGGCCGCCGCCATGGGCGGTTTCCTGTTCGGCTACGACAGCGCGGTGATCAACGGTGCCGTGACGGGCATCCAGAAGCACTTCGCGGTCGGCCACGGCACCACCGCGTTCGTGGTGGCCATCGCGCTGCTCGGCTCGGCGGTGGGCGCGGTGCTCGCCGGCCGGCTCGCCGACCACCTCGGCCGGGTCCGCACGATGCTGCTGGCCGCCGCACTGTTCGCGGCCAGCGGCATCGGCTCGATGTTCCCGCCGAACATCGAGACCCTCGCCGTCTGGCGCGTGATCGGCGGCATCGCGATCGGCATCGCCTCGGTGATCGCCCCCACGTACATCGCCGAGGTCGCCCCGACCGCCTACCGCGGCCGGCTCGCCTCCTTCCAGCAGATGGCGATCGTGCTCGGCATCACCGTCTCCCAGCTGGCCAACTGGGCGATCAACCAGGCCGCCGGCGGCGAGTCCACCAACCACCTCGGCGGCATCCAGGCCTGGCAGTGGATGCTCGGCGTCGAGGCCATCCCGGCCCTGGTGTACGGGCTGATGGCGCTCGCCATCCCGGAGTCGCCGCGCTACCTGATCGCCGACCACCGCGAGGAGCAGGCCCGCAGGGTGCTGGTCGAGGTCGAGGGCGAGGGCGTGGACCTGGACGCCCGGGTGGCGGAGATCCGCTCGGTGCTGGAGTCCGCCCGCAAGCCCCGGGCGAAGGACCTGATGGGCGGCCGGTTCGGCCTGCTGCCGATCGTCTGGGTCGGCATCGGCGCCTCGGTGTTCCAGCAGTTCGTCGGCATCAACGTGATCTTCTACTACTCGTCCTTCCTGTGGCAGTCGGTCGGCATCAACGAGGCCAACTCCCTGCTGATCAGCCTCTCCACCTCGATCATCAACGTGATCGGCACGGTGATCGCGATGGTCCTGGTTGACCGGATCGGCCGCAAGCCGCTGGCCCTGGCCGGCTCGATCGGCATGGCGGCCGCGCTCGGCACCGCCGCCTGGGCGTTCTCCTACCGGGAGGGCACCGGCGACACCGCCACCCTGGACAACACCCACGCCACCGTCGCCCTGGTCGCCGCGCACGTCTTCGTGCTCTGCTTCGCCTTCTCCTGGGGCGTGGTGGTCTGGGTGCTGCTCGGCGAGATGTTCCCCAACCGGATCCGCGCGCTGGCGCTGTCCGTCGCCGCCTCGGCACAGTGGATCGCCAACTGGGCGATCACCGTCAGCTTCCCGGACCTCGCCGACTGGAACCTCTCCGCGACGTACGTCATCTACGCGGCCTTCGCGCTGCTCTCCATCCCGTTCGTGGCCTTCTGCATCAAGGAGACCAAGGGCCGCGCCCTGGAGGAGATGGGCTGACCCGGCCCCGTCCACCGCCCCCGCCGCAGACGGCCCGCACCGCCGACCCCCCGCCGCTCGCGGCCCGACCCACCGAGAGGAAGCCATGCCTGACCAGGGCGGCTCCCGGCAGAACGTCACCTTCCCGAGCCACGGCCGCACCGCGCACGGCTACCTGGCCCGGCCGCCGCAGGGCGTCGGGCCCGGCCTGGTGGTGGTCCAGGAGTGGTGGGGGCTCACCTCGCACATCGCCGACATGGCCGACCGCTTCGCCGCCGAGGGCTTCACCGTCCTCGCCCCCGACCTGTTCGGCGGCGCCACCACCCACGACCGCGCCGAGGCGGCCCGGTTCATGCGCGAGCTCCCGGTCGAGCGGGCGGTGGAGGACCTGGCCGGGGCCGTCGACCACCTGCTCTCACTGGACGCCGTGGTCGGCGACGCCGTCGGGGTGGTCGGCTTCTGCATGGGCGGCGGCTTCGCCCTGCTGCTGGCCGCCCGGGCCGGCGACAAGGTGGCCGCCGTGGTCCCGTTCTACGGCCTGCCGACCGATCCGGACTTCGACTACCGCGGCCTGACCGCCCACGTGCTCGGCCACTTCGGCGAGTTGGACGGCTCGATCCCGATGGCCGCCGTGGACGAGGCGGCGATCCGGATCGGCGAGGCCACCGACGTCCGCCCGGAGATCCACTTCTACCCGGCCGGGCACGCCTTCATGAACGACGAGAACCTGATCGGCACCTACGACCCGCTCCAGGCCCGGATCGCCTGGCGCCGGACCCTCACCTTCCTCTGGGGCCACCTCGGCTGACTCCCCTCCCGCCCCGGGCTCCGGTGTGAAAACGGGATGGACACCTGTACGACCTTTCGGCATAGTCTCCGGGTGCCGACCCCACCTCCGCGCCGCTTCGCCTGGGCGAGCCGCAACTTCCGCATCCAGACCGCCGCCACCGTGATCAGCGGCCTCGGCAACGCCGGCGCCCCCATCGCCACCGCCTTCGCCGTGTTCGGCACCGGCGGCACCACCGCCGAGGTCGGCTACGTCACCGCCGCCCGACTGGTGCCCACCGTGCTGCTCCTGGTGGTCGGCGGCACCCTCGCCGACCGGCTGCCGCGCCACCTGATCATGGTCGCCGCCAATGTGTTCAGCGGGGTCTCCCAGGCCGTCCTGGCAGCCCTGGTGCTGACCGGGGACGTACGGCTCTGGCAGATGCTGGCGCTCTCCGCGGCCGGCGGAGCCGGCTACGCGCTCTACACTCCGGCCTCCGGCGGCATGATCATGCAGGCCGTCCCCCAGGAGCACGCCGCCCGCGCCTTCGCGGTCTTCCGGATGGGCCTCAACGCCTCCCAGATCGGCGGCGCCGCCCTCGGCGGCGCGCTCACCGCCGTCGTCGGCCCCGGCTGGGTGCTCGCCCTGGACGCCCTGTGCTTCCTGGTCGCCGCCGCCCTCCGCTTCTTCCTCGAGCCGGAGCAGGCCCCCGCGCCCTCCGGCGCCAGCATGCTGCGCGACCTGCGCGAGGGCTGGCGGGAGTTCGCCTCCCGCCGCTGGCTCTGGGTGATCGTGCTCCAGTTCTCCGTCCTGGTCGCCTGCATCAACGCGGTCGAGTCGGTGTACGGGCCGACGGCCGCCGAGGAACGGCTCGGCGGCGCGGGCGCCTGGGGCCTGGCGATGTCCGCCTACGGGGTCGGCCTGGTGGCCACCGGCGTGCTGATGACGCGGTGGCGGCCGCGCCGGATCCTGCTGGTCGGCAACTGGGGGGTCTTCCTGTTCGGCGTGCCCGCCCTGGCCCTCGCCGCCGAGGTGCCGCTGCCGCTGCTGGTCGTCGCGATGTTCCTGTCCGGCGTCGGCGTCACCGTCTTCGGCGTCAACTGGATGGTCGCGCTCCAGCAGGAGATACCCGCGGAGATGTTCTCCCGGGTCACCGCGTACGACGAACTCGGCTCCTACTCGCTGGCCCCGGTCGGCACCGCCCTGGCCGGCCCCGCCGCCGTGGCGCTCGGCCTGTCCGGCGCGCTCTGGACGTGCGCCGCCGCCTGCCTGGTGCTCAGCGCGGTCGTCCTGCTGGACCCCCAGGTGCGCCGGCTGAGCCGTCGGAGCACGGCGGACGCACCGGTGCCCGCCGGTGAGCCCGCACCCACCCCGTGAGCGCCGCGCGCGCCCGGCGTGCGCCCGTCCGGGAGCAACCGGAGGTGCGCGAGTGTCGTCCGGACAGTCGGGAAACACCACGAGTCTCTGGGGGCCACCGGTGCCGAAGCCACTGCTGTTCCTGGACGTCGACGGCGTCCTGAACCCGGTCCGTCCGCACCCGGACACCGGGTTCGACTCGCACACCCTGTTCGGCTACACCGTCCTGCTGTCCACCCGGCACGGCAGCTGGCTGCGCGAGCTCGCCGGAACGTACGACCTGGTCTGGGCCACCACCTGGGAGGAGAACGCCAACACCCACATCGCCCCGGCGATCGGCCTGGACCCGCTGCCGGTGGTCGCCCTCGCCGGCTACACCCCGCAGCCCGGCGACCCGCGCGTCCCGCTGATGGAACTGTTCTCCGCCGCCAAGTGGGCCCCACTGCTGCGCTACGCCGGGGGCCGGCCCTTCGCCTGGGTGGACGACGTCATCCCGCCGCGCCTGGTCCGCCGCTCCCTGTGGCGCCGGGACCGCCTGCTGCTGCCCGTCGATCCGGGCCAGGGCCTGGAGCGCCGGCACGTCGACCGGCTGCTCGCCCGTCCGCCGCGCGGCCGGGCGCCGTCGGTCAGGGGGTCGGCAGCCAGCTGACGTGCCCGGCCAGCAGCGCGTACCCGACGAAGGCCACCGTGTCGATCAGGGCGTGCGCCGCCACCAGCGGCATCACCCGCCCCCAGCGCCGGTACAGCAGGCAGAACACCACGCCCATCACCATGTTGCCGACCATCCCGCCGACCCCCTGGTACAGGTGGTACGAGCCGCGCAGCACCGAGCTCGCCGCCACCGCCGCCGGCCAGGACCACCCCGACTGCTCCACCCGGCGCAGCAGGTAGCCCAGGACGACGACCTCCTCCAGGACGGCGTTCTGGCAGGCCGACAGCACCAGCACCGGCACCCGCCACCACACGTCCGGCAGCCCTGACGGCGCCACCGTCAGGTTGTACCCGGCCGCCTGCGAGACCAGGTAGAGCGCCAGCCCCGACCCGCCGATCGCGGCCGCGACGGCGGCGCCCCGCCCCAGGTCGCGCAGCTTCTGCCCGAGGTCGAAGCCCAGCACCCGCAGCGTGAAGCCCTCGCGCACCAGCAGGTAGCCGACCAGCACCACCGGCATCAGCCCGCGCCCGATGTAGTACAGCTGCCACACCAGGTCCAGCCAGGGCCGCCCGGGCGCCCGCGAACCGTTCAGGGTGGCGACCTGCTGGCCGAGCTTGAGCGGTTCGGTGAGCGAACCGGTGAAGCTGATCAGCGCGCCGATCCCGCTGGCCCCGAGCGAGAGGCCGAGGACGATCAGCAGTTCCACGCCGAGCAGCCGACGGGTGGGCTTCGCGGTCTCCGGCGCGGTCGGGACGGTGGTCACGGGGGCTCCAGCGGACGGGGCGGTCGCTCCGGCCGTCGGCCGACCGCCGGAGCGATCATCCTGACACAGCCGCGCGGCCGCCCCGGAGGGGAGGTCTCAGCCCACCGGCCAGGTGTGCACCGGCTCGCCGCCGCGCATGAGTTCGGCGTAGCGCCTGGTCATCGCCGCGAGCGCGGCCGGCCGGTCCATCCCGTACTGCTCGCGCAGCCGGTGGAAGGTCGCGGTCTGCCAGGACGCTCCGTTGGTGCGGCGCAGGCAGCGCTGCTCGATGATGCCCAGGTAGCGGTCCCGGTCGGCGGGCTCCACGCCCCACTCGTCGAGGCCCTGGTAGGCCATCGGCAGCAGCTCGTTCAGCACCAGGTCGACCGCGGACACGGTCTGCAGCCCGCCGCCGCGCCCGGCCCGCCCCGAGCGCGGCCACTGGAACACCGCGTCGATGCCGTACCGGGCGCCCTGCTGGAAGTTCTCGTCCGCCCGCTCGAACGGCAGCCGGGTCCAGATCGGCCGGGGCTGCGCGGCGAGCACCCGCACCAGTCCGTAGTAGAAGGCGGCGTTGGCCAGCGTGTCGGCCACCGTCGGCCCGGCCGGCAGCGCCCGGTTCTCCACCCGCAGGTGCGCCACCCCGCCCGCGACGTCGTACACCGGGCGGTTCCACCGGTAGATGGTGCCGTTGTGCAGCCGCATCTCGGCGAGCCTGGGCGCACCGCCGGAGGCCAGCACCTTCAGCGGGTCCTCGTCGTCGCAGATCGGCAGCAGCGCGGGGAAGTACCGCAGGTTCTCCTCGAACAGGTCGTACGCGGAGTCCACCCAGCGCTCGCCGAACCAGGTGATCGGGCGCACCCCCTGGGCCTTGAGCTCCGCCGTCCGGGTGTCGCAGGCCTGCTGGAAGAGCACCGGACGGGTCTCCCGCCACAGCTCCCGCCCGAACAGGAACGGCGAGTTGGCGCCGAGCGCGAGCTGCGGCCCGCAGATCGCCTGGGCGGCGTTCCAGACCGAGGAGAACCGTTCCGGGGTCACCTGGAGGTGCAGCTGGAGCGAGGTGGCGGCGGCCTCGGCCACCATGGTGATCGACTCCAGCTGGAGGTGCTCGACCCCCTCGATGTCCAGCGCGATGTCCTCCCCGCGGGCGGCCAGGATCTGGTCGCTGAGCAGGCTGTACCGCTGGTTGTGGCTCATCGCGTCCAGCCCGGTGTGGGCGTGCTCCAGGGTCGGCAGGATGCCCACCATGACGATCCTGGCGCCCGCCTCGGCGGCCCGCCGGTCGGCGTAGCGCAGCCCGGTGTCGATCTCCTCGCGCAGTTCCTCGAAGACGTGCCCGCAGAGCCGGTGGGGCGTGATGTTGACCTCGATGTTGAACCGGCCCAGTTCGGTCTGGAAGTCGCTGGAGCCGATCGCGCTCAGCACCTGCGCGTTGTTCATGGCCGGCAGGCCCTGCTCGTCGGCCAGGTTGAGCTCGATCTCCAGGCCCATCACCGCCCGCGGACGGTCGAAGCGGTCCTCCCGGATCATCCGTCCGAGTGTTTCGAGACACGTGTGGAGCTTGCGCCGGTACTGCTGCCGGTCCGCCAGTTCCGCCCGAGTAGCCACGACCTTCTCGCCCACGGTCCCCTCCTCCAGAGCCACCCCGTCGAGCACCCGGTCGACCGACCGTGCAAGCATCATGCCCACCTCGAAGATCGATACCCGAACACGTGTACTGGCTTGCATTGCAAGGCATCTGACGGAAAATCAGACGAACTGTGGACTTGCCCGGCACCACAGCCTGTGATAAACAGATCACCCTGCGCACCTGTTCGAATTGGCATAGCGCTCCGGCCGGTCCGCCCCGCCCAGAAGCCCTCGTCGACGGCGGCGACCGTGCCGGCTCCGCGATCCTGCACAACCGGACACGGCCGGGCCCCGTCACCGAAGACGCGTCGCCTCGCCACGCCGGTATGACGCACTCGCACGCCGATCTCGCTTGGAGAGGCGGACCCGCCATGACTCTGCAAACCCCCCAGCCCCCGCCGAGCGCGCTGCGCGCGGTCCTGGGCGCCCTCGACTCGGAGACCGCGCTGCGCCAGCCCGCCGCCGCAGCACTGCGCCATCCGACCGGCCCACTGCTCCCCGCCCACCCGCTCGCGGTGCACGTCCTGAACGGCCCGCGCCCGGAACTCCCGGCCGCCCGCCGCACCGGCTGGCGCTTCCTGATCAAGGACGGGCCCGAGGTGGCCGCCGCCGCCGAGGTGGTGCAGAGCGCCGAGGGCCACAGCTTCTCCCACTTCACCGCGGGCCCCTACCTCGACTCGACGGTCCGGGCACTGCGCGAGGCCTGGCAGCTCGCCCAGAACTCCCGGACCCGCCGGCAGCCCCGGCTGCTGACCTTCCCCGGCCAGTACGCCACGGCGCTCTGGCTGCACAGCCCCGACGGCGACCCGGCCGCCGATCTGCTGATCCCCCTCGCCCCGGCCCCGCTCGGCGTCACCGCGCACCGCGCCCGCCCGGCCGCCGAACTGCTGCCGCTGCTCGCCCGCACCCCGCTCGCCAGGCCGCTGCTGCTCGGCTCCTCCTGACCCGGCCGGTGTCCCACGGGCCGCCGGGCCCACCCGCCCCGGCGGCCCCCACCCGTGCCCGCGCCCGTGCGCCCGCGGGCCCTCACCCGAACGGCGACCACCCGTCCGGACCATCCGGCATGGCCCCATCGGGTCATGCCCCGGCTGACCCACCGGTGTGCTCTTTCCCGTCGGCCCCACCTGAACGGGTGATCTCTACCCGGGAGTTGTGGCGCATGTCACGAAATCCCTGCGCGCGGGTCCCAGGATGCCGACACTGGGAACCAGCGTGGAAGGACCCCCTGTCCTACCCACTTGAGCGCCGGTCCACACTTGGCCGGCGTGCGGACAGGATCCGACCACCGCAGCGGTCCCGGACGGCACCACCTCCGGCGACCGCATCACGGGGAGGATCGCAGAGCGAAGCGAGGGTACGCGTATGTGCCAGCACCGTCCTGAGTGCCCGTCGGCCGAGTCCGAGGACCGCGAGGCGGCCGTCTCGGTGGCCCGCCACCCGGAGCAGGGCTGGAGCCTGCTCTGCAACGGCGTCGTCCTGTTCGAGGACACCGGAGAACTGCTGCCCGACGGCCGGGTGATCGCCCCGCGCCGTCCCGTCGCCCACGCGGCCTGACCGAACGGTCCGGCCGGTCCGGCCGGACGGCGGGGGCAGCCGCCGACTCGGCCGGCGAAACGGGCAGGGCCCCGGCGGAAGACTCCGCCGGGGCCCTGCCGTCCGATCGGGCCTGCGGGCCCGGTCCGGTCAGACGCCGTACTCGTCCAGCGGCGGGCAGGAGCAGACCAGGTTGCGGTCGCCGTACGCGCCGTCGATCCGGCTGACCGGCGGCCAGTACTTGTCCGCCGGGTTCACGCCCGCCGGGAAGACGGCCTCCTGCCGCGAGTAGCCGTGCGCCCAGTCGCCGGCCAGCGTGGCGGCGGTGTGCGGGGCGTTGCGCAGCGGGTTGTCGTCGGCCGCCCACTCGCCCGAGCCGACCTTGTCGATCTCGGCGCGGATGGTGATCATCGCGTCGCAGAACCGGTCGATCTCGTGCAGGTCCTCGGACTCGGTCGGCTCGATCATCAGCGTGCCGGCCACCGGGAAGGACATCGTCGGCGCGTGGAAGCCGTAGTCGATCAGGCGCTTGGCGATGTCGTCCACCGTCACGCCCGTCTCCTTGGTCAGCGGACGCAGGTCGATGATGCACTCGTGCGCGACCAGCCCGCCCGGGCCGGTGTAGAGCACCGGGAAGTGCGGCGCCAGACGCTTGGCGATGTAGTTGGCGTTCAGCACCGCGACCTGGGTCGCGTGCTTGAGGCCCTCGCCGCCCATAAGCCGGACGTACGCCCAGGAGATCGGCAGGATGGCCGCCGAGCCCCACGGCGCGGCCGAGACCGGGCCGACGCCGGTGGCCGGGCCGGCCTCCGCCTGCAGCGGGTGGTTCGGCAGGTACGGCGCCAGGTGGGCGCGCACCGCGACCGGGCCGACGCCCGGGCCGCCGCCGCCGTGCGGGATGCAGAAGGTCTTGTGCAGGTTCAGGTGCGAGACGTCCGCGCCGAACTTGCCCGGCTTGGCCAGGCCGACCAGGGCGTTCAGATTGGCGCCGTCCACGTAGACCTGGCCGCCGGCCTCGTGCACCAGGGCGCAGATGTCGGTGATCTGGGTCTCGTACACGCCGTGGGTGGACGGGTAGGTGACCATCAGCACGGCGAGGTTGTCGCGGTGCTGCTCGATCTTGGCCTTCAGGTCCTCGACGTCCACGTCGCCGTCGGCCAGGGTCTTCACCACGACCACGCGCATGCCGGCCATCACCGCGGAGGCCGCGTTGGTGCCGTGCGCCGAGGACGGGATCAGGCAGACGTCGCGCTGGGTGTCGCCGTTGGCGTGGTGGTAGGCGCGCACGGCCAGCAGACCGGCGAACTCGCCCTGGGAACCCGCGTTCGGCTGGATCGACACGGCGTCGTAGCCGGTCACCTCGACCAGCTGCTGCTCCAGCTGGCGGATCAGGGTCAGGAAGCCCTGGGCCTGGTCGATCGGCGCGAAGGGGTGCAGCTGGCCGAACTCCGGCCAGGTCACCGCCTCCATCTCGGTGGTCGCGTTGAGCTTCATGGTGCAGGAGCCCAGCGGGATCATGCCGCGGTCCAGCGCGTAGTCCCGGTCCGACAGGCGGCGCAGGTAGCGCAGCATGGCGGTCTCCGAGCGGTGGCTGTGGAAGACCGGGTGGGTCAGGTACTCGTCCTCGCGCAGCAGCGCGGCGGGCAGCGTCTCGGCGCCCTCGGCGACCTCGCCGGCGGGAACGCCGAACGCGGCCCAGACGCCGGCCAGGTGCTCGCGGGTGGTGGTCTCGTCGGTGGAGACGGAGATCCGGTCCTCGCCGTCCTGGTACACGTTGATGCCGTTGGCGCGGGCGGCGGCGGCGATCTCGGCGGCGCGGCCCGGGACGACGGCGGTGACGGTGTCGAAGAACTCGCCGTGCAGCAGCTCGACGCCGCCGGCCCGCAGGCCCTCGGCGAGGGCGGCGGCGTAGCGGTGGGTGCGGCGGGCGATGTCGGCCAGGCCGTCCGGGCCGTGGTAGACGGCGTACATCGAGGCCATCACGGCGAGCAGCACCTGGGCGGTGCAGATGTTGCTGGTGGCCTTCTCGCGGCGGATGTGCTGCTCGCGGGTCTGCAGCGCCAGGCGGTAGGCGCGGTTGCCGTCGGCGTCGACGGAGACGCCGACCAGGCGGCCGGGCAGCGAGCGGGCGTACTCGGTACGCACCGACAGGTAGCCGGCGTGCGGGCCGCCGAAGCCCATCGGCACGCCGAAGCGCTGCGTGGTGCCGCAGGCGATGTCGGCGCCCAGCGAGCCCGGGGACTTGAGCAGGGTCAGCGCCAGCAGGTCGGCGGCGACGGCGACGATCGCGCCCAGGCCGTGCGCCTGCTCGATCACCGGGGCGAGGTCGCGAACCACACCGGTGGCACCCGGGTACTGGAGCAGCACGCCGAAGACGCCGCGCTCGGCGATCTCGGCGGGGATGCCCTCGGACAGGTCGGCGACGACGACCTCGACACCGGTCGGCACGGCGCGGGTGTTGATCACCGCGAGGGTCTGCGGCAGGGTCTCGGCGTCGACCAGGAAGACACCGCCCTTGACCTTGGTGACGCGGCGGGCGAGCGCCATCGCCTCGGCGGCCGCGGTGCCCTCGTCCAGCAGCGAGGCGCCGGAGGTCGACAGGCCGGTCAGGTCGGAGACCAGGGTCTGGAAGTTGAGCAGCGCCTCCAGGCGGCCCTGCGAGATCTCCGGCTGGTACGGGGTGTAGGCGGTGTACCAGGCCGGGTTCTCCATGACGTTGCGCAGGATCACCGGCGGGGTGAAGGTGCCGTAGTAGCCCAGGCCGATCATCGGCTGGAGCACCTGGTTGCGGCCGGCCAGCTCGCGCAGCTCGGCGAGGACCTGGGCCTCGGTCCGGCCCGCGGGCAGGTCCAGGGCGGTGATGGAACGGATCGCCTCGGGCACCGCGGTGGCGGCGAGCTCGTCCAGCGAGCCGTAGCCGACGGACGCCAGCATCTTCTCCTGCGCGGCGGCGTCGGGGCCGATGTGGCGGTTCTCGAAGGGACTGGCCAGCTCAAGCTCGGTGAGGGTCGAGGCGCCGGTGGGGCGTCCCGCGTTCGGCTGGGCGTTCATGGTGGTCGAGGCCTCCTGGTCACGGACCGGCGGGGGTACGCACGCCGGCCGGCCTCGCCGCTGCGGGCGGCGGACAAGCCTGGGCGGGCGGACCCGACAGGCCTCCCCCTCTGTCATCGGGACCTGAGAGCTTCACCCGCACGGGGCGCTGTGGGCGCTCCGCCGGCTTGCACCGTCGGTGAGGGTGGTGATCGCCGGCTTCCGTGCCGACGCTCCTGCCCTGCTTTCCAGAGTGACCTACCCCACACGGTACGGATGCCTGAGAGATTCCGGGGAGGAGTTGCTCCTTCGGCGCCCCGACCAGCGGTTTTCGTTGTCGGAGACTCTCCCGAGCGGGCTCTGCGGTCGCCGCCCAGGGTACCAGCGGGAGGCCGCCCGATCACGGGTGCGTCGGGTCACTCGAGGTCTACGCGCGTCCCCCGGACGGTCGATCGCGCGCCCCCGTCCGGCGCACCCCGCTCGCGCCCGTCCGATTCATGGCATTTGGTGTGAAGTGGCGGACGTGACAGGTGCTCCGGCCGCCCTGCTGCGGGAGTTCCGCAGGCCCACCGCGCGGGAGGAAAGAAGTGCAGACCGACATCGACCCCCGGGACCTCATCGGTCACAAGGCCGTCGACCGCAACGGAGACAAGATCGGCACGGTCGACGAGGTCTACCTGGACGACGCCACCGGCCGGCCCGAGTGGGCCGCGGTCCGGACCGGCATCTTCGGCCGGGACGCCTTCGTCCCGCTGACCACCAGCGAGTTCGCGGGCGACGAACTGCGGGTGCCGTACGACAAGTCGCTGGTGAAGGAGTCACCGGACTTCGGCGTCGGCCAGCACCTGTCCCCCGCCCAGGAGCTGCAGCTCTACCGCTACTACGGGCTCGACACCCCGATGGACAGCCGTCCGAACGGCGAGAACGGGAACCGGACCAAGCAGCCCGACCTCGACTTCGGCACCACGGCGGCCACTGCCGCCGCCACGACGACCGCCGCGGCCCCCGCCAAGCCGCTCACCTTCCACAGCTCCGAGCGCTCCCCCGGGCACGCCCCGGCGAGGACCCCCGCTGCCGCCGCCGCGCCCGTCACCCCCGCCAGCACCAGGACCGCCCCGGAGGCCGACACCCGGATCCCCGGCACCCCCGCGGCCACCACCCCGCCGGCGGCGGCGCCCGCCCCCACCGCGCCCCCCACGGAACCGAAGCAGTCGCAGCCCGCCCCCGCCCCCGCCCCCACGCCCGCCCCGGCGGCGGCCACCAGGACCGCCACCGCGCATTCGGGCACCCCCACGGCCGCCCCGAGCAGCCCGGTCGAGATCACCTGCCGCGAGGAGCGGCTGGACGTCACCACCGAGTGGCGCGTCCTCGGCACCGCGAAGCTGCGCAAGTACGTGACGACCGAACAGGTCGAGCGCCGCGTTCCGGTGGTCCGCGAGCGCGTCCGGGTCGAGCGGACGCCGATCAGCGAGGCCGAGCGCGCCACGCTCACCGACAAGGAGATCGCCGAGACCGTCGAGGAGGTCACTCTCCGTGAGGAACGCGCGGTGGCCCGCAAGTACCTCGCGCCCGTCGAGCGGATCCGCCTGGTCGTCGAGCGGTACACGACCGAGGAGGTGATCCGGGAGGAACTCCGCCGCGAGCACGTCGAGGTCCACGACACCACGACCCCCCACACCCCGCCGTCCACCCTCACTCCCGACGCGCCCCGCCCGGCCCCAGCACGCCCACTCGCCTGACCGCCCCCACCAGCCCGACCGGCCCCCACCAGCAAGGGCCCCGGACACCGTCCGGGGCCCTTGTCGCGCACCCGACCCTTCGACTTTGCCAAAGCTTAACCGCTCGATATTTGACACTCTGAAGTATCTCCTTGCAGGATTACTTCAGTTCATTCACTATGTACGGGAGGAAGCAACCGTGAGTGAGGCACCACAGCCCACCACCGCGGCCGAGAAGCAGAGCAGCGCCCGGGTCCTGCCGGCCCTCATCCTGGCGATGCTGTCGTTCAGCGTGGTGCAGACCGCGGTCGTCCCGATCCTGCCCTCGCTGGCCAAGGAACTGAACGTCTCCGCCTCCAGCATCACCTGGCTGATGACCGCCAACCTGCTCTCCGCAGCCGTGCTGACTCCCCTCCTGGGCCGTTTCGGCGACCTCCGGGGCCGCAAGCCGATGCTGCTGATCTCGCTGGCCGGCCTGGTCGCCGGTTCGGCGCTGGCGGTCAGCACCCACTCCTTCACCTGGCTGGTCGTCGCCCGTGTCCTCCAGGGCGCCGGCGGCGGTGTCCTGCCGCTGGCGATCAGCATCGTCCGTGACGAGCTGCCCAAGCAGAAGGTGACCGGCGGCGTCGCCGCCATCAGCGCCTCGATGGGCGTCGGCTCCGGCCTCGGCCTGGTCGCCACCGGTCTCCTGCTGGAGCACTGGGACTACAAGTCGATCTTCTGGATGGGCCTGGTCTTCGGCCTGATCGCCGTCGCCCTGGTCGCCTTCCGCGTGCCGACCGACCCGGTCACCGACAAGGAGGGCGGCGCCGACCCGCTGGGCGCCCTCACCCTGGCCGGCTGGCTCTCCGCGCTGCTGGTCGCGGTCAGCCAGGGCAACCACTGGGGCTGGACCTCCAACAAGACGCTCGGCCTCTTCGCCGTCGCCGCCGTGGTCGCCCTGGTCTGGGGGATCATCGAGACCAAGGTCGCGCACCCCCTGGTGGACATGAAGATGATGGCCCGTCCGGCCGTCGCCTTCACCAACGTGGCCGGCCTGCTCATCGGCTTCGGCATGTACGGCTCCTTCATGGTCATCAGCAACTTCGCCCAGACCCCGGAGAAGCTGACCCACTACGGCTTCACCGCCACCGTGCTGCACGCCGGCATCATGCTGCTGCCGTCCGCGATCGGCTCGATGGTCGCCGCCCCGGTCGGCGCCCTGCTGATCGCCCGGCGCGGCCCGCGCCTGCCGCTGGTCCTCGGTGGCGTCCTCGGCGCCGTCGCGATGGCCTACCTCGCCGTGCGCCACGGCCGCGAGGGCGACATCTACACCGCCTCGGCGATCTTCGGTCTCGGCGTCGGCCTCGCCTTCGCCGCGATGCCGGCCTACATCAACGGCGCCGTCCCGGCCGAGCAGAGCGGCATCGCCAACGGCATGAACTCCGTGCTGCGCACGGTCGGCGGCGCGATCGGCACCGCCGTCATGGCCGCCATCCTGACCGGCGACACCATGAAGCTGCCGCCGCAGATCCCGCTCTCCCTGCCCACCCTGGACGCCTACAAGCACGCGTTCTGGACCGCGGCCGTCGTCTGCATCGTCGCCGGCGTCGTCCCCTTCCTGATCCGCGGCGCCAAGTCGGCCGCCACCCCGACCGCCCTCGGCGGCTCGGCCCAGCAGGACTCCAGCCCCGCGCTGGTCAAGACCGACGCCTGACGAGGCGTCCGGCCCCCGCGCCCAGGGACAGGGCGCGGGGCCCCGGTCCCCGTACGTCGCGAGGGCATCACGAACGTACGGGGTCCGGCACGGTGATCGGCCCCACCCGGTACTCCCCCACCGGGTGGGGCCGCTTCGCGTTCCGGGCCCGCTCCGCGGGCCCGCCTCCCCATCCGCTCAGCCACCCCCGTCCGACGCGCCGTCCCCGCCCTCGTCCCCGCCCTCCTCCCGGCGCAGCGGCAGCGGCCGGGAGGGTTCGAGCGCCGGGTCGTCCACCGCGAAGGTCCGCACCCGCCCCGGCCCGCTCCACGGCGTCTCGAACCGCACGGTGACCCGCCCGACGCCACTGCCCTGCACCCAGCCCGGCCCGAACTCCTCGTGCCGGACGTCCTGTCCGGGCATCCAGCGCCGCACCACGACGACCTCGGGCTCCTCCTCGGCCTGCTGCGCCGCGGCCGCCACCTCGGCGTGCTCGGCGGCCTCCTCCCGCAGCGCCTGGGCGAACAGGTCCTCCTGGGTGTAGTCGGCGAGCTGGGCGACGCCCACGCCGAGCAGCCGGACCCCGCCGGTGATGTCCACCTGCTCGGCCAGCCGGCGCGCGGTCGCGGTGATCACCGCCTCGTCGTCGGTGGGCCCGCCGAGCGTCTCCGAGCGGGTCAGCGTCGAGAAGTCGAACCGCCGGACCTTGAGCACCACCGTCCGCCCCGAGCGCCCGGCCGCCCGCAGCCGCCGCACGCACCGGCCGGCCAGCGCCTCGACCTCGCGCAGCACCCGCTCCCGGTCGGCCAGGTCGACCTCGTAGGTGTCCTCCACCGACACCGACTTGGCGTCCTGGTCGGCGATCACCGGCCGGTCGTCCACGCCTGTGGACATCTGGAAGATCCCGGCCCCGTGCGCCCGTCCGACCAGCTGCACCAGCTCCGCCTCCCCCGCCTCCGCGAGGTCGGCCACCGTGTTCAGCCCGGCCCGGCGCAGCACCTGCTCGGTGGCCGGCCCGATCCCGGGCAGCGCCCGCACCGGCATCGGCCCCAGCACGGCCCGCTCCTGCCCGGGCTCGATCATGACCAGCCCGTCCGGCTTGGCCCGCTCGGAGGCGATCTTGGCCATCAGCTTGGACCCGGCCGCCCCGACCGAGCCGGTCAGCCCGGTCAGCCGCCGGATGTCCGCCCGCAGGTCCTCGGCCAGCGCCAGGACCAGCCGCTCGCCGGTCTCGTGGTCCGCCTCCAGCAGCGCGGGGCCGTACGCACCTGCCTCCAGGTCCACGAAGGCCTCGTCCAGGCTCAGCGGCTGCACCAGCGGGGACAGCTGCCGCAGCAACCCCATCACGATCTCGCTGTTCTGCCGGTAGGCCTCGAACCGCCCCGACAGGAAGGCGGCGTTCGGGCAGAGCCGGCGCGCCTGCGCCATCGGCATCGCCGAGTGCACCCCGAACCTCCGCGCCTCGTACGAGGCCGTGGAGACCACCCCGCGCCCGCCGAGCCCGCCGACGACGACCGGCTTGCCGCGCAGGCTCGGCTTGGCCGCCTGCTCCACCGCCGCGAAGAAGGCGTCCATGTCGAGGTGGATGATGCTCGGCAGAGATCGCACCCGCCGATCATCGCGCACGGGTCCGACAGTGCGTACGACCCGGGCCGGACGGCCCGCGACGGGCCACCGGCGGCACGGGACGTGCGCTACTTCCCCGCCGCCTCCGCCAGCGCCTTCGGAATGCCGTCCTCCTTGGGCCCGAGGAACAACGGGTCCGGCCGCAGCCAGGCGTTGGCCGCCGCCTTGGCCGCCCCGGCGACCTCCCGCAGCCCGCCGTACAGCCAGGTCGCGTCGTGCCACTCCGGCACCCCGACCGCGTACGAGCGGATGCCCGCCGCCTCGCACAGCGCCAGCGCCCTGCGGACGTGGAAGTCCTGGCTGACCAGCACCGCGTGGTCCACCCCGAAGATCCGGCGCGCCCGGGTGCAGGAGTCCCAGGTGTCGAAGCCGGCGTAGTCCCGGACCACCCGGTCCTCGGGCACCCCGTGCCGGGTCAGGTACGTGTACATCGCGTCGGGCTCGTCGTACTCGACCCGCCCGTTGTCCCCGGTCACCAGGATCGCCTGCACCTTCCCCTCCCGGTACAGGTCCAGCGCCGCGACCAGCCGGTGCTCCAGGTACGGCGAGGGCTTGCCCTCGTCCAGCCCGGCGCCGAACACCACCGCGACCGGCGCCGCGGGCGCGCTCTCCACCGTGCCCACCCGGTCGCCCGCGGAGAACCACACCCAGGCGCTCGGCGCCAGCGCGAGCGAGCAGAGCACCGTCCCGAGCTGGAACACCCTGCGCTGCGTCCGCCGCTGCCGCAGCCGCGCCCCCAGCAGCCCGGCCCTGCGCCGCAGCAGCCCCGATATCCCGGTGCCGTCTCCCACGTGCCCTCCCTCGATCACGCCAGTTCAGGGAACACGACGGGGCCGCGGGTCCGAACGGTTCCCCGTCCGGGCCCGCGGCCCCGTCGAACTCCTGCTCAGACCGCCCGGTTGCGCCGCTGCGCCAACTCGTCGGCCGGGTCGTGCCCGACCAGCGTCTCGCCGGTGTCGGTGCGCTCCGCGTGCAGCCTCCCGAGGGTGAGCTCCAGCTCCTGCCAGACCGCTCCGACCGCGATGCCGAAGATCCCCTGACCACCCTTCAGCAGGTCCACCACCTGCTGCGGCGTGGTGCACTCGTACACCGTCGCGCCGTCGCACATCAGCGTCATCCCGGCCAGGTCGGCCTGGGCGGCGGCCTGCAGGTGGGCGACCGCCACCCGGATGTTCTGCAGCGAGACACCCGCGTCGAGCAGCCGCTTCACGATCTTCAGCAGCAGGATGTCGCGGAAGCTGTAGAGCCGCTGGCTGGTCGACGGGTACGCCGTGCGGACGCTGGGCTCCAGCAGTCCGGTGCGGGCCCAGTAGTCCAGCTGGCGGTAGGTGATGCCGGCCGCCGCGCAGGCGGTCGGGCCGCGGAAGCCGAGCAGCTCGGACGTCGGTGCAAGCCGTTCGATGCTCGGCTGGCCCGGCTGTACGGCCGGGAACCTGCCCATCCGCGGGATATCCGTGACGGTGCGAGCGGTGCGCGGCATGTGCACGGCGCACCGGCCTCCCACGGCCGCGTCATCGCCGGTGCTGCTCATGCCTGCCTCCGTCCACTTGTGCTGCGGGCAACCCGACTACGGGCATCGGCCACCCGGACAGCCACTCCTGACGGTAGGCAGTCCCCTATGACCCGTCAACGATCGCCACGCCGGACCGGACAAACCACATCACTCAGGAGAGTGGTTTTTCGTGCCCCTAGTGTGGGTAGATGGACGGTTTTTGGCAAAACGGAAGGCCAAACGGCCGTGCGCCCGGCCCCCGCTACTGCGGGCCGCTGCCCCCGAAGTCCTCGGGCGAGACCTGGTCGAGGAACTCGCGGAACTTCTCGACCTCGTCCTCCTGCTCGTCCGGGATCGCGATGCCCGCCTCGGCGAGCACCTCCTCGCTCCCGTAGATCGGCGTGCCGGTGCGCAGCGCCAGCGCTATGGCGTCGGACGGCCGGGCGCTCACCTCGACCCCGCCGGCGAACACCAGCTCGGCGTAGAACACGCCCTCCCGCAGGTCGGTGATCCGGACCTCGGTGAGCTGCTGGCCGAGCGCCTCCAGGACGTCCTTGAACAGGTCGTGCGTCAGCGGGCGCACCGGGGTCATGCCCTGCTGGGCGAAGGCGATCGCGGTCGCCTCGCCGGGGCCGATCCAGATCGGCAGGTAGCGATCTCCCCCGACCTCCCGCAGCAGCACGATCGGCTGGTTGGAAGGCATCTCCACTCGGACACCCACGACGTCGAGCTCATTCACACAGGCAACCCTATGGCTCCGCTCCCGGATATGAAAGCGCAGAGCCGACGCCGCTGGTCAGCGAGGTGCGGCCGGTGCCGCAGGGCGTGTCGGACGCGCCCCGCCGCGTCGGGAGGCCGCTATCCCCGGGCCCGCAGGCCGGCCTGGACCATCGCCGCGTGCAGCCGTACGGACAGCGTCGCGAGCTCCCGGGCGGTGGCCTCCGCGTGCGCCCTGGTCTGTGGGTTCCGGTGCCGGCGCAGCGGCGCCACCACCTGCTCCACCAGCGCGATCTCGCGGTCCGCCGCGGCCTTCATGGCCCGCAGGTGGCGGGGCTCAAGCCCGTACCGCCCGAGTTCCGCGACCAACCGGGCCACCTGGAGCGCCTCGCCGTCGTAGCCGCCGTCCGGGCCCGGGGCGACCAGCCCGTAGGACTCCCACTCCGCCAGCTCCGACTCCCCGGCCTCGGCCGCCGCCAGCAACTCGGCGCGCCCCAGCCGGACGCCGGAGGGCACCTCGCCGGCGGCCACCAGCTCCCGGTCCGCCTCCTCCAGCGGTCCGGGCCGGGTGTCGGCGGCGGAGGGCAGCGCGGGCGGGTTCTCGCCGCGCTCGATGGCGTCCAGGTGCTCCCGGATCACCCGCAGCGGCAGGTAGTGGTCCCGCTGCATGCGCAGGACGTAGGCCAGCCGCTCGACGTCGGCCGGGCTGAACTTGCGGTACCCCGAGGGCGTGCGCTGCGGCTCGACCAGTCCCTCCGTCTCCAGGAAGCGGATCTTGGAGATGGTGACCTCGGGGAAGTCGTCGCGCAGGAAGGCCAGCACCGCGCCGATGCTCAGCAGCTCGTCACCGCCGCGCCGGCGGCCGACGGGCCGTTCGGCCCGGACCGGCTGCCGCGGGCCCGCGACCAGCCCGCGCCCGCCGCGGTCCGCCTGCGGACCGGACGGGGTTGGGGTGGCCGCCCCGAGAGAAGAGGAAGGGGTATTCGTATTCACTCGGGCTCCCGCCGACGTCGTTTTCAGTACCCCCGGTGGTGGCCGGCGAAGAACACCAGCCGGTACTTCCCGATCTGCACCTCGTCGCCGTTGTTCAGCGACACCTCGTCGATCCGCTCCCGGTTCACGTAGGTGCCGTTGAGGCTGCCCACGTCCGCGACACTGAAGCCGGCCGGGGTGCGGCGGAACTCCACGTGCCGGCGCGAGACCGTGACGTCGTCCAGGAAGATGTCACCCTGCGGGTGACGACCCGCCGTGGTGATGTCCGAGTCCAGCAGGAAGCGGCTGCCGGAGTTCGGGCCGCGCTGCACGATCAGCAGGGCCGAGCCCGGCGGCAGCGCGTCGATCGCCGACAGCACCTCGGCCGACAGGGCCGGCGTGGCGCCGGTGCCGGTCGTGGCGCTGGGGTCGTACGACTCCAGGCCGGAGATGGAGATGGTCGACGTGGTCTCCGCTGCCCCCTCCGGGAGCAGGCCGCCGCGCAGCGCCGTGCCGCAGTTTGAACAGAACCGGGCCGAGGCCGGGTTCTGGTTGCCGCACCTGGGGCACGGAGTGGGGCCAGCCATGTTCACAGCCTCCTGGCGGGGCACACCTGACGGGTTGTGCCCGGCGTACGGATCCGGGGCAAACCCTCCACCGGAGGTTGAGGGTCCTGACGGGAAACCTATGCGCGGCTCGCCGGAGGGGTCAACCGACGCGCCGTGGGCCGCCGGATTGGCCGCAAACTGGGCGGCGCCGCCGTCCCGGTAGAGCTGCTGGCCGTACGGCGCGGCCTCGGGGGCCGGACGCATGCCCGGCACCGCGGGCTCGTCCTCCGGCCGGCGGTGACGCGCGGTGGGCGCCTCGACGGCGGCCGCGTCACGGCCCTTGTTGCGACCGAACAACTTCGAGAAGAAACTCACGGGCGAATCCCCTTGCGTGTGACAGACCCGCCCGCGGGGCAGGGTGAGAACCTCGGACATGCTGCGAGCCCGATCCTTGCGGCTCGCCGGAGTGGTACTTCGTCGGTTGGTGCTGCGGTTGTTGCTCCGGAGCGTACTGGTGCGAACCAGTCTCGCCCATGTGACGGCGGCACCCCGCAGCGGGTGCCGCCCGCCCTTGACGGGCCGTTCGTCGGGCGCCCCGTCACTTCGAAGCCGGCTTGGCGTACTGCGGCGACTTCGGGTCCACGAGGGCGTCGACGACCACCTTCTGCTGCTGGGCGATCGTCGCCCGCGCCTGGTGGCTCTCCAGCGTGCGGACGACACCTCCCGGGATGTTCAGCGCGGGTGTCAGGTCCTGCGGGTTCCCCACGACCGTGAAGCGGTAGGGCTGCGAGACCTTCTTCCCGTCGATCTGCACCCCACCGGCCGACAGGTCGGTGAAGTAGGTGTTGACCACCACGCGCACATCGTTGATCTGAATCGCCTCCGCCCCCGCCGCTCGAAGTTCTTGCAGGGTGTCCAGCAGCATATCCGCCTTCACCTGCCCTTGGGGATCATCGACCGTGAGTACGATGCCCGGACCAGTGGCTTTGGCGGTGCCGGCGAGCACACCGAGCTCCGTCATCTTCTTCCTGGTCTGCTCCTGGGCCTCCTTGGCCTGGTTGGAGCTGTTCTCCAACTTCGCCAGGGACTGCTCCAGCTCCGCCTTCTCCTGCTGGAGACGCTGCTGCCGGCTGTCCAGTTCGTCGAGGATCCGCACCAGGTCCTCCTGTCGGGCCCCGCGCAGCTGACTGTGGTGGTCGTTGGTCGACCGCACCTGGATCGCCAGCCCCAGACCGAGCGAGAACAGCAGCAGCGCCACCACCAGCTGCCCGCGCGACAGCCGCGGCGGCCAGATCGCCGCCTTCAGCCGCCGTCGGCCGGCGTTCCGGTCCGCGGCGGGGTCGGGCTCGACTGCCGCTTCCGGCTCCGGCTCCGACTCCGACTCCGACGATGCTTCCGGCTTGTGCTCGGGCTCGGCGGCAGGCACGGGTGCCGGCGCGGACTTCGCCGCGGGCTCGGCCACGGACTCGGCGTCCGGCTCGGCCTCGGGCGCCGGCTCGGCGGGCTTCGTGAGCCGCAGCGTCGGCTCGGGCCCCGCACCGGCGTCAGGCTCGGCCTCGGTGTCGGGCTTCCCCTCCGACGCCTCCCCTGACTCCTCGGACTCGGCGGCCTCCCCGGCCGTCCCGACAGCCTCGTCCGCCGCCCCGGACCCCGCGTCCGGCTCCGGCTCGGGTCCGTTCGCGGCCTTCTCGACAGACTTCTCGACGGCCTGCTCGACAGGCTTCTCGACCGACTCCTCGCGCGGCTTTCCGGCGGTCGGCTCCGCCGCCACCGCCTCCCGCTTCTCCTCCGCCGCCCCGCGGCCCGGCTCAGGCGCGGAAGACATGGCGCCGGATCGCGGCCGCGTTGGAGAAGATGCGGATGCCGAGGACGACGACCACGCCGGTGGACAGCTGCGAGCCGACCCCCAGCTGGTCGCCGAGGAAGACGATCAGTGCCGCGACCACCACGTTCGACAGGAACGAGACGATGAACACCTTGTCGTTGAAGATCCCGTCGAGCATCGCCCGGACGCCGCCGAACACGGCGTCCAGCGCCGCCACCACCGCGATCGGCAGGTAGGGCACGACGGCGTCCGGCACCTCGGGTTGGACGAAGAGGCCGACGACCACCCCGATCACAAGACCCAGTACGGCAATCACGGTCTGGCTGCTCCTGTCCCTGTCGTGGTCTTGGTGCCTCCGGTCGTCGGACGCCGTTTGGCGGTGGGGGTACCGCCGGAGGCGGCCGGCGACCCGGAGGCGGAAGGCGAGGCCGATGGTGAGACGGACGCGCCGGGGCTCTCCTGGGTTCCGGCTCCGGCCGAGGGCGTACCGACCGGCGCCGCCGGGGGCGAAGCCTCGGGCGTCACCGGCTGCGCGGTCCGCAGCGTGAGCCCGACCGCGGCCGGCAGCGTCAGGTTCTTCTGGACCGAGAGCGTCGACTTGATGCCGTACTGCTCCTGGAGCAGCCGCAGGTACTGCCCGGCCATGTCCTTCTCGAAGGCCGTGAGGAGCTTCGAGCCGTCCCCGATCGCCTGGATGTTGTACGGCGGCACCAGCGGCCGGTTGTCCACCAGCACCGCCTCGCCCGCGGCCCGGATCGCGGACAGCGCGGTCAGCCGCTGGCCGTTGATCGCGATCGCCTCGGCCCCGGATCCCCAGAGGCCGTTCACCACCAGCTGGAGGTCACGGTCCCGCAGCCGGCCGCTGTTGGAGAAGCCCTGCCCGGCCCGCGGGTCGACGTTGCCGCCGAGGCCCGTACCGGCGGCGTCCTCCAGGACGAGCTTCACGCCCGGCCCGGTGACCTGGCCCAGGCCCACCGCCTCGGCCATCCCCCCGGTGTCGCCCGCCCCCGACGCGAGCGCCTGCTGCTGCGTCGTGTCGACCTTGAGCCGCAGCTCCTGCACCTGCTTCTGCAGCCGGTCGGCCGAGGTGTTGCTGTCGTTGATCCGGTGGATCAACGCGTCCCGCTCCTTGGCCAGCGAGGGCTCGGCCTTGTGCGCGTTCACCGCGCCCACCGTCACCACCGCGCCGACCAGTGACAGTCCGACGCCCAGCGTGAGCAGCCCCTGCCAGGTGCCGGGTATCCGACTGTCGCGGGCACCGCCGCGGGCGGCGGCCGCCTCCGCGTAGCCCTCGTCCAGGCTGTGATCCATCACGTTGGTCAGCAAGGACATCGAGGCATCCGGACGGTTGTACCGTCCGTTCGGGGCACTCGGTGTCGGCGTCGCTGGCATGGAGACCATCGTCCCACGTCGCCGAGAGGGCCATTGCACGGCCCCTGAGCTGCACACACGCTGCACACATGACGGAAAGTGACGGATTGTTCCGAATGATGTGAAAACGGACAGCGGGGCGCACGGATCACACCGTGCGCCCCGCCGTTCGAGGCAGTTCCGAGCCCGGTTCTTGACCGGGCCCGGCTCAGGTCCTCGGCCCGGCCGGGGCCGTCACCGCCCCGCCCCGTCGACCACGGCCGCCCACTCGTCCAGCAGCGCCTCAGTGGCCTCGTCGTCGGGGCCCTCCGCCCACAGGTGGGTGACCGCCTCGGCCGGGTCCGGCAGCACCAGCGTCCAACGCCCGTCCGCCTCGACCACCCGGACGCCGTCGGTGGTGTCCAGCCGACGGCTTCCGGCCGCCTCCACCACCGAGCGCATGACCATGCCCTTGGCCGCCCACGGCGTCGCGATGTCCCGGCGACGGATGTGCGCCTGCGGGATCCGCGCGTCGATCTGGCTCAGCGTGAGCTGGGTCCGCGCCACCAGGCCGACCAGCCGGACGAACGCCGCGGCGCCGTCCAGCACCCCGCTGAACTCGGGCACCACGAAGCCGCCGCGCCCGTCCCCGCCGAACACCGTGCCCTCGGCGGAGGCCGCCTTCGCGAGGTCGTCCGGTGTCGTCGTGGTCCAGATGACCTGGGTTCCGTGGTACGCGGCGACCTGCTCGGCGATCCGCGTGGTGGTCACCGGCAGTGCCACCTGCCCGCTGCGCCGCTCGGCCGCGACCAGGTCCAGCAGCACCAGCAGCGCCCGGTCGTCGTCGATCACCCGACCGAGCTCGTCCACGAACGCGACGCGCTCGCCCACCGGGTCGAACCGCACCCCGAAGGCCGCCCGCGAGGAGGCGACCAGCTCGCCGAGCCTGGCCAGGCCGGCCCGGCGCTCCTCCGCGTCCTCGGTCGGCCGCGCCTCGTCCAGCCCGGTGGAGACGGTGAGCGCCTCGACCCCGAGCCGGCCGAGGATGCTCGGCAGAACGAGGCCCGCGCTGCCGTGCGCGGTGTCCACGACCACCTTCAGCCCGGCCTCCCGGACCCCGGATGTGTCCACCGTCCGCAGCAGGTTGCCGGCGTAGGAGTCGAAGACGCTGGACGGGAAGGTGAGGTCCCCGATCTCACCGGGAAAGGCCCGCCGGTACTCCTGGCGCGCGTAGACCCGGTCGAGCTTCCGCTGGCCGGCCTGCGAGAGGTCCGCCCCGCGCTCGTCGAAGAAGAGGATGTCCAGCGAGTCCGGCACACCGGGCGTGGTCCGCAGGAAGATCCCGCCCGCGCTCCCCCGTGCCGTGTGCTGCCGGGCCACCGGCATGGGCACGTTCTCGAGGTCCCGGACGTCGATCGCGGAGGTCTGGAGCGCCGAGATCATCGCCCGTTTGAGCGCACGCGCGCCACGCGAGTGGTCACGCGCGATGGTGACGGTGGCGCCCTTCTTGAGCGTCGTCGCGTACGCCCCGGCGAGCCGCACAGCCAGCTCCGGGGTGATCTCGACGTTCAGGACGCCCGAGACGCCGCGGACCCCGAAGAGGTGCTCCTGGCCGCGCGACTCCCAGATCACCGAGGTGTTGACGACGGCGCCGGCCTCGATGGTCTTGAACGGGTAGACCCGGACGTTCGCCCCGATGATCGACTCCTCGCCGACCAGGCACTCGTCCCCGATCACCGCGCCGTCCTCGATCCGCGCGGCCCGCATCACGTCGGTGTTCTTGCCGACCACGCAGCCCCGCAGATTGCTCTGCGGCCCGACGTACACGTTGTCGTGCACCACCGCCTTGTGGAGGAACGCGCCGCGCTTGACGACCACGTTGCTGCCCAGCACGGTGTGCTCGCGGATCTCCACGCCGGCCTCGACCTTGGCGTAGTCCCCGATGTACAGCGGCCCGCGCAGCACCGCCTCCGGGTCCACCTCGGCACCCTCGGCGACCCAGACGCCAGGGGAGATCTCGAACCCGTCGAGCTCGACGTCGACCTTGCCCTCCAGGACGTCCGCCTGGGCCTTGCCGTAGCTCTCGTGGGTGCCCACGTCCTCCCAGTAACCCTCGGCGACGTAGCCGTAGACCCGCTTGCCCTCCTTCAACAGCTGCGGGAAGACATCGCTCGACCAGTCGACGGACTCACCCGCCGCGACGTAGTCGAAGACCTCGGGCTCCATCACGTAGATACCGGTGTTCACGGTGTCGGAGAAGACCTGCCCCCAGGTCGGCTTCTCCAGGAAACGTTCGACCCTGCCCTCGTCGTCCGTGATCGTGATGCCGAACTCCAGTGGATTCGGCACCCTCGTGAGACAGACGGTGACCAGAGCGTTCTTGCTGCGGTGAAAGTCGATCAATTCCGAGAGGTCGAAGTCGGTCAGCGCGTCACCGGAGATCACCAGAAAGGAATCGTCCTTGAGCGCGTCCTCTGCGTTCTTGACACTCCCCGCAGTGCCCAGTGGCGTCTCCTCGTGGGCATAGGTCAGATGCATGCCCAGCTCTTCGCCGTCGCCGAAATAGTTCTTGACCAGCGACGCCAGGAACTGCACGGTGACGACGGTGTCGGAGAGACCGTGCCGCTTCAGCAGCCGAAGCACGTGCTCCATGATCGGCCTGTTGGCGACCGGAAGCAGCGGCTTCGGCATGCTGGAGGTCATCGGGCGGAGTCGGGTGCCCTCGCCCCCTGCCATTACAACGGCTTTCATTACGGGTGCGTCCTCCTTCGCGGTGGTGGACCAGCAGGTCCATCAAAGCGTTCCAGAAGGTTCTCTACCCGGAAGGCATCGTCCGACGCACCGATGAGGCGTGGGGCTTCTCTCAGATCATGTCTCAGACTGCGGACGCGGAACCCGCGACGCTCGCCCGGACGATCCGCCTCGCCTGAACCGCGTAAAGAATCGCGGCCCACCAGTACAGCGTCGTCCCCCACCAGATGAACGCCCAGCTCACCACCTCGGCCGGCCGCGCGATCCAGCTGTCCACACTGCCGAGCAGCAGAAGCGGAAACGCGTACATCAGATTGAACGTCGCGGCCTTCCCCAGGAAACTCACCTGGAGCGGGCCGTAGCCGTGCCGGTTCAGAATCGGCAGCAGCGCCGCGATGAATACCTCACGGGCCAACAGGATCGCGGTGAGCCACCACGGCAGAATCTCACGCCAGGTCAGTCCGACCAGCGTGGAGAGCACATAGAGCCGGTCGGCCAGCGGATCGAGCAGCTGCCCCACCCGGCTGATCTGCCCCCACCGCCTGGCGAGCTTTCCGTCCAGGTAGTCGCTGACCCCGCTCAACGCCAGGATCAGCAGCGCCCAGCCATCGTTGTTGGGACCGTCGAACACCGGCCACAGGATGAGCCAGAGAAACAGCGGAACACCGACCAGCCGGCCCATGCTCAGCATGTTGGGGATGGTGAGGACGCGATCGGTCTGGACCCGCGTCTCCTGGACCTCCACCCGGGGGCCTCCTGTCCCGTGTGACGACAATTGCATGTTGACCCTACAACAGAGAAGCCCCCGACCGGTTCGCCCGGCGGGGGCTTCTCTAGAAGAATTGTTCGGCGGCGTCCTACTCTCCCACAGGGTCCCCCCTGCAGTACCATCGGCGCTGTGAGGCTTAGCTTCCGGGTTCGGAATGTAAC
>NZ_JBSFKF010000015.1:0-49288 GCF_053598415.1 Kitasatospora sp. NPDC001132
GCGCCTTGAAGTTGCCCTTGCCGAAGCCGAGCGAACCGTGCCGCTCGATGAACTCGTAGAAGACGGTGGGACGGTCGCCGATCGGCTTGGTGAAGGCCGGTGCGGCACCGGCCTGGGAGGGGCCGGGGCTGGTCGGCCCGCACGCGGCGGCCCCGGCGAGGACGAGGGTGAGGACGGCGGGGCCGGCGGCCCTGCCTATGGAGCGCTTGAACACGCGGCGTCATGTTACTGACGAGGAATAAGTTTGTCGAAGACAGGCCAAAAAAGCCAACCCGATCAGGTTTAACCACAGGTCAGGCAGGTTTCCCCAGCCGCGCCGCCGGCAGCGGCACCCCATCGGGAACTCCACCCCCGCCCCCGTCCGTCAGCTCCGCGAGGTACCGCGAGCGCGCCATCGGCTCGGCTCCGAGGCTCCGCACGTGCGGCCCGTCCCACTGGGCGTCGAGCAGCCGCCCGCCCGCCGCGGCGAACCGCGCCCCGAGGTCGGCGACGGCGACCCGGGCGGCGTCCGGGCGGCGGTGGAACATCGAGTCCAGGCTCAGCACCGGGCCGACCGCGATCCCGAACACCCCGCCGATCAGCTCCTCCCCCTCCCAGACCTCCCCGCTGTGCGCCGCCCCCAGCTCGTGCAGCCGCAGCAGGACGTCCGCCAACTCCCCGGTGAGCCAGACCGGTTGGCGCCCCTCGGCACAGCCCTCCAGCACCCGGCCGAAGGCCCGGTCCGCGCTCGTCCACCACGAGGACAGGTTGCGCAGCCGCCGCGCCAGCCGGCTCCCGAGCCGGACGCCGTCGGGGGCGATCACCGGCCGGGGGTCGGGCGACCACCAGGCCAGCGCGTACGGGTCCGCCCCGCCCGGCAGCAGCGCCACCTCTCCCGCCTCGACCGCGTCCCCGTACACCGCCTCGTTGTACGCGCCGGCGTACACGTCCGCCGCCGGCAGCGGGAACAGCCCGCGCCGGTACGCCGCCAGCAGGCCCCCGGGGCCGAGCGCCCCGAGCGACCCGCCGAAGGCCACCGGGCCGTCCCCGGGCCCGCGCCGCACGTCCAGCCTCCCCAGTCCGGCCAACGCCTCCAGCCCCGCCAACGCCTCCGACCCCGACAGCCCCTCCGACCCTTCGAAGGGCCTCACGACGCCGCCGCCCGCAGGAAGCCCTCCCGCTCCAGCCCCGCCAGGTAGTGGTCGATCAACCCCGCCTCCACCGGCGGCAGTTCGATCCCGCTTCCGGCCAGCGCCGCGTCCGCTGCCGCCCGCTCGAACAGCGGGAACGTCGGCCGGAAGTACATCTCGCTGATCGACAGCTCCGCCCCCGGCGCCCGGTCCACGAACAGCGGGACGAAGGGCGCGATCGGGTGCGTCGGGTTCCCGGCGGCGAACCGGACCAGCCGCCGCACCCAGTCCCCGTACGGCAGTCGGGCGACCCGGTGGCCGCGTGCCCGCAGCCGCTCGGCGAGGTCGGCGAGGACGCCCGGCCGCGGGGAGGTGAGGTGGTAGACCTCGCCGGCGGCGGGCGCGTGGGCGGCGATGTGGGCGACGGCGCGGGCGAAGCGGTCGGCGGGGACGAAGTCGAGCAGCAGCTGCACGTCCGGGCTGGTCCCGCTGTCGGCCAGGTAGGCGATCAGCGCGCACAGTTCGGTGCCGGTGTTCATCACCCCGCCCACGAGGTCCCCGGTGACGTCGTTGGTGCGCAGCACGGTGACCGGCAGCCCGGCGGCGGCCGCGTTGTGCAGCAGCTGTTCGGCGACCCACTTGCTCTCGACGTAGCCGACGCCGAGCCGCTCCGGGTGGGCGAGCGGGGTCCGCTCGGTGACCTTGGCGATGCCGGCCGCGCCGAAGCCGGCCAGGACGGCGAGCGTGGAGAGGTAGTGCACCGGGATGCCCCGGCTGTGGCCGGCGAGCCGGACGACCTCGCGGGTGCCGCCGACGTTGGGTTGCCGCAACTGGTGGTACGGATAGAGGAAGTTGACCTGCCCGCCGAGGTGGTGGATCGCGTCCAGGCGCCCGGCCAGCCAGTCGTACCGGCGGTCCGTCAGCCCGAGCCGCGGCCGGGCGAGGTCGCCGACCAGCGGCACCACCCGCCGGTCGGCGAGGTCGTGCCGCAGGAAGCGCTGCTGCGCCGCGCGCAGCCGTTCCAGCGCGTGCTCCTCGTCGGGTGCGCGGACCAGGCAGTGGATGCGCGCCCGGGTGGTGGCGAGCAGCGCGTCCAGCAGGTGGGCGCCGCAGAAGCCGGTGGCGCCGGTGAGCAGGATCTCGGCGGGGTCGGCGCGTGAGGGCGCCGGGTTCCAGGACTGCCGGGGGTCCTCGGTGAGCCGGGCCTCCGCGAACCAGTCGACGTCGGTGTCCCGTACGGCGCCGGCGGGGGCGTCCGTGCGCGCCGCCCGCAGCGCCCCCGCGAAGGCCCGCAGGACGGGCTCGCGCAGCAGCGCCCGGGTGAGGGCCCGCACCTGCCCGACCTCGACGCCGAACATGATCCGGGCCCGTGCCAGCATCTCCATGGCGAGCAGCGAGGTACCGCCGAGCGCGAAGAAGTCGCCTTCCGGGCCGACGTGTTCGACGCCGATCAGCTCGGCCCACAGCTGCCCGACGGCCGCCTCGACCGCCCCGGCTCCCACCCGGTCGGGATCGGGCGCGAGGACGGGTACAGGCGCGGGGACGGGCACAGGCCCAGGGACGCGGACGGGCCCGGCCGCCTCGGCGCGCACCGGAGCGCGCGGCAACCGCCCCCGGTCGATCTTCCCCGCCGCCGTGAGCGGCATCGCCTCCAGCGGCACGAACGCGGTCGGCACCAGGTACTCCGGCAGCCGCTCGGCCAGGAACGCCCGGATTCCGGCCGCCCCGCCGCTCGCCCCGGGGACGAGCGTGTAGTACGCCGTGAGCGCGCGGCCGCCGTCCGCCGCCCCGCCGCGGGCCGTGACCCCGGCCTGCCGGACGTCGGGGTGCGCGGCCAGGACGGCCTCGATCTCGGCCGGATCCACCCGGTACCCACGCACCTTCACCTGGTCGTCATAGCGCCCGAGGATCTCCAGCTGCCCGTCCGCCCGCCACCGCCCGGCGTCGCCGGTGCGGTACATCCGGTCACCGGGCAGCAGCGCGTACGGGTCGGGCAGGAAGGACTCGGCGGTGAGCCCGGCCTGCCGCCAGTAGCCCCGGGCGAGGCCCGGTCCGCCGAGGTGGATCTGCCCCTTCTCGCCGGGCCGGACGGGGTGCAGCCGGGCGTCGAGCACGTGCACCCGCACGCCGGGCAGCGGCCGTCCGATCGGCACGGACGCGACGGGGCTGCCCGCCGGCCCGCCACCGTGCGGCGCCCCGCCGAGCAGGTCCGCCGTGACCTCGCAGAGCGTCGAGGTCACGGCCGCCTCGGTGACCCCGTACGCGTTGACCAGCCGGGCGCCCGGCAGCCGCTCCAGGCAGCGGCGGCAGTCGTCGGCGTGGACGGAGTCCCCGCCGACCACCACCAGCCGCAGTTCCCGGGGGCCGGGCCCGCCGGGCGGGAGCAGGTCGAGCAGGTGGTGCCAGTACGCGGGGGTGAAGTCGGCGACGGCCAGGCCCAGCCCGGGTAGCCGGCCGGCCAGTTCGGTGGGGGCCCAGGTGCCGCCCGCGCTCCCGCCGCCGAGCACCACCGTAGCGCCCGCCAGCAGCGCGCCGAGCACCTGTTCCAGCGCGGTGTCGGCGCCCAGCGCGGCCAGGTGCAGGACGCGTTCACCGCGGCGCAGCCGGTAGGCCTGGACGATCCGGTCGAGGGTGAACAGCAGTGCACGGTGGGTGACGGGCACGCCCTTGGGGCGGCCGGTGGTCCCCGAGGTGTAGATCAGGTAGGCGAGGTCGTCGGGGACGGCGCCGTCGTCGCTCAGGAACTCCCCGACGTGCGGCAGCTCTCCCGCGTACGGCGAGTCCCCGGCGTACGGTGAGCCCCCGGGGCCGCCGCCGCGCGGGTCGGGGACCGGGGCCGGGACGGGCACCCGGTCCGTCCCCGGAAAGCCCTCGCCGTCGCAGACCACCACCCGCGCCCCGCAGTCCTCGACCAGCCGGGCCGACCGCCGCCGGGGGTGGGCCGGGTCCAGCGGCAGGAAGGCCCCGCCCGCCTTGAGCACGGCCAGCCAGGCGGTCACCAGCCCGGCCCCGCGCTCCAGGCAGACCGGCACCACCTGCTCGGGACCGACCCCGCGGGCCCGCAGCGCGGCGGCCAACCGGTCGCTGCTTAGGTCGAGTTCGCGGTAGCTCAGCATGGCGTCGTCGGCGACGACGGCGGCCGCCTCCGGGTCGTGCGCCGCCCGCGCGCGGAACAGTCCGTGCACCGTGTCCGCGAATCCGGCCGCCGCGCGCCGTACGGGGGTGCCCTCGGAGAAGCCCAGTTCGGCCGGGCGCCACTCGCGCTCGACCCAGGCCCGGCAGTCGGCCCGTCCGGCCGGCCCGTGGACCTGCCACCAGCCCGCCGGAACGGTCAAGCCCCCCGGCCAGATCGCGTACTGACCGTCGTCGTTGCGGACCACGGCGTGACGACCGGAGCTCACATCCGTTCGTACGCCCTGTGCGCTGTCTGCTGCGTCGTCCACCGGCTTGACCTCGTGCTGTGGCGGCAGAATGCTGGGGAGTGCGACATTTCCGACTATACGCACTCCTACACCGTCGAGGACGTCCGGTCGCACCCCCACCGGACGCCTCACTGCTGCGCGAAAGCGCTCATCCGTCCCATCCGGGCCGGCGCCGCACGCCCGACCCGGCCCGCCCTCGCCCGAACTTCCCCGCCCGACCGGCGGGGTGATGTCGCGGAGGAGGTAGCCTCGTTGACTCGCCGGTGCCGACGCCTGATGGTCTGTTACCTGCTCTGGATGGTGCTGTTCACCGGCATCTACTACGCGAATCCGAGCCAGCGGATCATCTGGTGGACGGGCATCGGCCTCGGCGGCGTCGCCGCCATCGTGGTCGGCGTCCGCCTCAACCGGCCCGCGCACGCGCGGTTCTGGTACGTGCTGGCGCTCGCCAACCTCAGTTTCACCGTGGGCGAGGTGATCCAGGCCGTCCAGTTGGACATCCTGCACCTGCCCAACCCGTTCCCGTCCGTCGCGGACGCCTTCTACCTCGCCGAGTACGTGCTGTACGCGGTCGGCGTGCTGGGCTTCATCCGCTGGCGCACGGCCCGTCAGGACCGCGCCGGGCTGCTCGACGCGCTCATCCCCACCATCGGGCTGGGCCTGCTCGCCTGGATCTACCTGATCCTCCCGTACGCCCGGAACCCGGACCTCGACTGGTTCCAGAAGGCCGTCTCGATCGCCTACCCGCTCGGCGACGTGGTCGTGCTCGCCCTGCTGCTGCGTCTGCTGACCCCGCACGGGGGCACCTCCCGCTCGCTGCGGCTGCTCGCCTTGGGCTCGCTCGGCCTGCTGGTCTCCGACGTGCTGTACGGCCTGATCCAACTGCACGGCACCTGGCACATCGGCACCCCCGTCGAACTCGGCTGGGCCGCCTTCCACACCGCCTGGGGCGCGGCGGCGCTGCACCCGTCGATGGTCGAGCTGACCCGGCCGGTGCCCACCCAGCAGCCGGACCTGAGCACCGCCCGGCTGGTGCTGCTCACCCTCGCCTCGCTGATCGCCCCGGCGATCCTGATCATCGAGGCGCTGGCCGGCAACACCGGCAACGCCGGGGTGATCGGCGCCTTCTCCGCGCTGCTCTACCTGCTGGTGCTGGCCCGGCTGGCGGTGGTGGCCTCCGCCCGTCGGCAGGCCGTGGCCCGTGAGCGCGCGCTGCGCGAGGCGGGTGCCCGGCTGACCGCGGCCGTCAGCGTGGAGGAGGTGGCCGACGCCGTCCAGTCCGCCGCCTCCACCCTGATGCCGGCCGAGGCCGGGCACGTCGCCCTGCTCGCGGTGACCGAGGACGGCGTGCTGCACGTCCGGCACGCCGGTAGCGGCACCGCCCGGCGTCCGCCGGGGGACGCCGCGCCGTCCGACCAGGTGCTCCGGCTCGCCGCCGTCCGGGAGACCCTGCTGCTGCCGGTGGCCGCCCTGGGCTTGGCAGCCGACGACCCGCCCGGTGCCCCGAAGGCCGGCGGCGCGAAGGCCGACGGCACCGGACCCGGTGCCGCCAGGGCCGGTGCCGCCCGCCCCGGCGGCATGCCGTACGCCCTGGTCTGCCCGCTCACCCTGGCCGAGCGCCCCTCCGGCGACCCGCTGATCGGCGCGCTCATCGTCACCGGCACCGAGCAGGAGCTGACCAGCCTCTGGAGCTCGCTGGAGATCCTCGCCGCCCAGGCGGCCCTGGCCGTCGAGCGGGTGGTGCTGAGCCAGGAGGTCACCCGCCGCAACAGCGAGCTGTACTTCCGCACCCTGGTGCAGAACTCCAGCGACGTCATCCTGATCCTCGACGCCGACGACGGCGTGCGCTACGCCTCCCCGTCCGCCGCGACGGTGCTCGGCCATCCGAACCTGGCCGGCGCCCCGCTGACCGACCTCGTGCCGCCCGAGGACAGCCGGGAGGTCGGCAAGGCGCTGGCCCGGATGCGCGAGATGCGCGAGGCGGCCGACCAGCCCCGGGGCGAGCAGCCGCGCGAGCACTGGCGGCTGCTGCGCCAGGACCACACCCCGATCGAGGCCGAGGTCCGCTTCAACGACCTGCGCGCGGACCCGACCGTCGGCGCCCTGGTGCTCACCCTGCGCGACGTGACCGAGCAGCGGCAGATGGAGCGCGAGCTGACCCACCGGGCCTTCCACGACTCGCTGACCGGGCTGGCCAACCGGGTGCTGTTCCAGGACCGGGTCGGCCACGCGCTCTCCCGGGGCGAGCGCAGCGGGGCCGTCACCGGGGTGCTCTTCATCGACCTGGACGACTTCAAGGTGGTCAACGACACCCAGGGCCACGCGGTCGGCGACGAGCTGCTGGTCGCCGTCTCGCTGCGGATCTCCACCGCGCTGCGCGCCTCGGACACCGCCGCCCGGCTCGGCGGCGACGAGTTCGCGGTGCTGGTGGAGGACGCGCGGCGGCCGGAGGACGTGGACACCATCGCGGACGGGGTGCTGGCGGTGTTCGCCGAGCCGTTCAGGCTCAAGTCGGGCGCGGTGCGGGTGACGGCCAGCGTCGGCGTGGCGACCACCGAGGACAGCGTGGACGCGACCGAGCTGCTCGCCCACGCCGACCTCGCGCTCTACGCCGCCAAGGCGGCCGGCCGCCGCCAGTGGCGCCACTACCGGCCGGCCCTGCAGACCGGGATGGTGGAGCGGCTCGAACTGAACGAGCACCTGGACTCGGCGATCGCGGAGTCGGCCTTCCAGCTGTACTACCAGCCGATCGTCGACCTGCGTTCGGGCGATCTGGTCGCCTTCGAGGCGCTGGTCCGCTGGCCGCACGACCGGCGCGGCATGGTGCTGCCCGACGAGTTCATCGCCCTCGCCGAGGAGAGCGGCCAGATCGTCCCGCTCGGCGCCTGGGTGCTGGAGCGCGCCGCCCAGGAGGTCGCCGCCTGGCAGGCCACGAGCTCGGCGGTCCGGATGGCCGCCGGCCGGCCGCCGCTGCGGGTCAACGTCAACGTCTCCGCCCGGCAGTTCCGCGACGCCGGCTTCGTGGACGTGGTCCGCCGGGCGCTGGCCACCACCGGCATCGACCCGCGCACCCTCGTCCTGGAGCTCACCGAGACCGTGCTGATGCGCCGCGACGACCGCATCCACGCCGACATGGCCACCCTGTCCGACCTCGGCGTCGGCATCGCCATCGACGACTTCGGCACCGGCTACTCCTCGCTGTCCTACCTGCGCGAGTTCCCGATCTCCCTGCTCAAGATCGACAAGTCCTTCATCGACGGGCTCGGCCACTCGCCCCAGCAGTACGCCCTGGTCGAGGGCATCACCCGGATCGCCGACACCCTCGGGGTCCAGGTGATCGCCGAGGGCATCGAGACCCCCGATCAGCGCGACCTGCTCACCGCCATGGGCTGCCCGCTCGGCCAGGGGTACCTCTTCGCCCACCCCATGGACTCCCCCAGGGCCCGCGCCCTGGTCCGCGGGACCGCCCACGAACTGACCTGAGGGGCGCGGCGCGGGGAGCCTGGGGGCCGGGAACGACCCGCCGCGGCCAGGCGGCGGGCCGTCGTCGTCGAGCACGGTCCGGAATCAGCCCAGCGGCAGCTCCAGGCGGGACTCGCTGCCGCGCGGCGAGCCGATGGTGGTGGTGCTGGCGACCTGGGCCCAGGCCGCGGGCAGGTACAGCGGGTCGGCGCTGGTGACGACCAGCGCCAGCCGGTGTCCGGCCGCCACGTCGTACGAGGTGGCCTGGAGCTTCCAGCTGACGGTGGCGTCCTCGCCCGGGGTCAGCCCGGTCGCGGTGTACGGCTCGTGGGTGATGATCCGCGCGCTGCCGTCCGGGGCGATGTCGAACAGGTAGGCCACCAGGGTCGCGGTGTCCCCGGTGCTGCGCACCGTCAGCCGGACCTCCGCGGCGCCCCGGATGCGGCGGGCCGCGGCACCGCCCTGGGCCGTCAGTGCCTCCGTCGACCAGGACAGCAGCCGCGACGGCTCGAACTGCTCCGAGTCGTACCGCTTGGGGTTGCCGAACCACTCCTTCTCCCCTGTCTTGAGGAGTTCACCCGCGTTGGCCTCGGTCGGGTTGCCGGCGATGAAGTCCTGCGACCACCCGGCGGTCGGCTTGTCGCTCAGCGTGCCCTCGCCGGTGAGGTTCCACGTCTCGCCGCCGGTGGTGACCTCGCTCCAGGAGGAGTACGACTCCCGGTGCGCCGGGACGGTGATCCGCCTGCCGCCGATGCCGGTGCCGGTGGTCTCGTAGGTGAACATGGACTGGTTGATCACCTGCGGCCAGTTCGGCACGTCGTTGGCGGCCCCGAGCAGGTGGTGGTCCAGCCAGTCGTAGGCCTCCTGGATCGGCACCGCCAGCCCGGGGAACGGCCAGCCGAGCGGCACGCCCACCAGGCCGGGACCCTCGGGGGCGCCGTGGTCGCCGATCCACAGGTTCAGGTGCTTCGGCACGGTGAGCGCGTCGAAGGTCTCGATCACCGGGCCGACCGGGAAGAGCGTCTCGTGCCAGGTGTTCGAGATGAAGGTCGGGATGCCGCGTTCGTTCGTCCTGTCGACGTAGGTCTGCGGGGAGCGCCTGGCGCCCCACTCCACCACGGCGTCGAGGTTCACGCCGTTGCGGAAGTCGGTGAGGATCCGCCGGCCCTCCTCGTCGAACTTCTCCTCCATCGCGCCGCCGGTGAAGCCGATCAGGGCCTCGACGGCCGCCAGGTGCCGGGTGCCGTTGGCGTAGAGGCTGGTGGCGAGGTTGCCCCAGGTGCTCAGGGCGACGACGGCGGCAACGCGGTTCTGCGGGTCGTGGGCGGCGACCAGCTGGCTGATCCCGGAGCCGTAGGACTCGCCGAAGAAGCCGATCTTGGTGGGGCCGAAGTACCGCTCGGCGAAGTCGATCACCTTCGAGCCGTCGGCCCAGTCCTTGTCGCCGCCGACGTCGATGTGGCCCCCGGAGGTCGACAGCCAGCCCTTGTAGCCGATCCCGCGAGGGGTGTACGCGAGGACGTGGTACCCCTTCTGCGCCAGCTTGAGGTACAGGTACAGGAAGGGCAGCCAGCCGAACGGGTTCCAGCCGGCCGGGACGATCACCGCCGGGTGGGGCTCGCCGTCGCGGAGCTTGATGGCGAGCCCCGACAGCCGGACGTCACCGGCGCCGTCGATGCCGTGGAGGTCGGTCTCGGCCTTCGCCCGTACCTCCCCGACCAATTCCGCCAGCACCGGCGGCAGCTGCACCTCCTCACCCCGCAGCGCGGCGAGCAGCGCCTCGGCCACGCCGAGGGTGGACGCGCTGGGGGTGAGGCCGTCGCCCCAGATGCCGTTGGTGGCGATGTCGGTGAGCGTGGCCTCGGTGATCGCCGGGATCGGCTCTCCGCTGATGCTGGTCATACCAACAACCCTTTCCGTGGACGGATTACTGACCGCATCCTGATCACATCCGACCGGAAGGAAACTGACTGCATGTAAGATTCACCGATACGGGTGGAGCCTTGGGCCAACTCCCGACAATGACAAGAGGGTTGTAGTATTCGCGCCCCCGACTTCCGTCCACCGGCCTCGCTCAGGACCGGAGCACGAGGGAACGGAGCTCGGCGGTGCACATCATGTAGCCGTCCGGGGTGGGCACATGGGCGAGGTAGTGGGCGAGGTCCGTGCCCAGCGAGAACACTCGCACCGGGGTGCCCGCGGCACGCGCGGACTCCACCACCCTGCGCACGCCGTCCAGGACGGCCGGGTGCCGGGTCTGGTAGGACTCCGCCACCAGGTGGTTGCCGCGGTCCGCGGCCAGGTAGAACTGCACCAGGTCCTTGACCCCGACGAACAGTTCGCTGGCCCCGGCCGCGCAGATCTCCGCCGTGGCGTGCACCGCCGCCGGCGTCTCGATGAACGCGGACAGCGGCACCTCGGCCGGCAGCTCCAGGTGCGCCCTGAGCCGGGCGAACTCCTGCGCGTCGTTGAGGAACGGGACGGAGAGCCGCACCAGGCCGGCGTCCTCGCCGAGCCGCTCGCGCAGCGAACCGAGCATGGCGTGCAGCGCGTCCCGGTAGGCGGCCGACCCCAGCAGCCAGCGGGCGCCGTGCAGGCCCAGTTCGGGGTTGGGCTCGACCGCGACCGGGGCCAGCTCGGTGACGCTGGCGGCGTGGTCGGAGCGCAGGTCCAGGAGCCTCAGGACCAGCCGCTGGCCGGGCAGCAGCGCCTCGACGAAGCCGCACAGCCGGTCCGCGAGGGCCCGACCGTAGGCCGCCGCTTCGGCCGGGCCGCCCTCCAGGGCGTCGAGCGGGCTCAGCGCCGCCGCCAGGCAGAGGAACTCCTCCCGGATGAAGAAGCAGTCGACCCGCTTCGCGTTCGGCCCGCAGGAGTTGATCGTCCGGATGTCCTGCATGTCCGCGATGACCGCGCAGGCCGAGCCGAGGTCGTCCAGCGAGGGGCTCCCGACCCCGGAGCCCGGGTCGCTCCCGGCGGCGGCGCCGGACTCGACCACGATCGACTCGCTGTCGAGGTCCAGCACCGCCTCGCCGACCAGGTCGGCGAGGTCCGCCTCGTCGACCCGGAGCACCGGTATGCCCCGGCCGCGGCAGAGGGACTGCATGTGGCCGGTGAGCCCGCCCGAACCGCAGACGACGGCGGCCGCCGCCACGATCGCGTCGTACAGGCCGGCGTGGAGGGAGGGGGCGACGAGGATGGATCCGTCGAGTGGACGTCTCGTGCGATTGCAGGTACCGCGCACTTCGCTCTGAATGCCACCGGTCAGCAGGGATCCCTGAATCCGTCGCCCGTTCAACTAGTCCTCCTGTTCTCCGGCGGTCGCCATTCCCAGCTGTCGACGCAGTTGCCGTGGTGTCACGGAAACATCGGTGAGCCGTTCGACCGCGACCCGGTTGACGACCGCCCTCATCAGGCGGTCGTACCGGGCGGCGTCCGTCGGACGGGTCGGACGGTCACCCATGGACCGAATACGGGCGTCCAGCCGGGAATCGAGCAGTTCACGCTCGATCCGACCGCGCGAGGCCATTCTCCTGGCCTCCAGTAACACAGCGTCCTCGAATCCCTCCCGGACCGCTTCCTCCAGATTGCCGAGGGCGCCGGGGCGCCGGACCAGGCCCTGGGAGACCTCCTCGAACGAAACGTCCTCCTCCGGTTCCAGCCGCTCGACCACGTGGGCGGCGACCGCGATCGAATGGTTCTTGATCGCGGCGAGGTTGAAGGTGAACGCACCCGTCCGGCCGTTGCGCACGATCTCGTCGCCCTCCCGCAGCGCGCCGACCGCGGAGACCGGTCCGGACTCCCCGCCGGAGCCCAGCAGCGCCCCCCGCCCGTCGACCTCCAGGCCGCGCCCGGTGCGCTCGTGGGGCACCGCGAGCCCGCGCCGCAGGAGGTTGCGCCACAGCGGCTGCTCGACCCTGGTGTAGTCCGACTCCCGGCCGAAGTTGGACACCACCAGGTCGGCCTCGATCGCGTGCTTCTCCTCCCCGGAGACGACCGACACCAGCAGCCGGCCCGACTCCGCCGGGACGACCGCCTCCACCCTGCCGACGACCAGCTCCACCGCCCCGTCCGTCCCGTCCGCCCGGTCCAGCGCCCGCTCGATGACCGCCATGGTGTACTCCAGCACCCCGACCCGCAGCGCGGCCAGCGCGGTGCCGAACTCATCCAGCAAGCCGCGCAGTTCGGCGGTGGGAATGCGCTCGATGGCCTCGGGCAGGTGCGGCTCCCACGCCTTGACCACCCGCTCGGCGACCACCACCGGGGAGACCTCGGGATGCTCCCGGACGACCGTCGAGCACGCCGTGTCCCACTCGGCCCGGACCCGGTCGAGGAACTCCGCGCGGTTCCGGTACGGCTGCAACAGGGTCTTCGGACAGGGCAGGCTCAACACGCCGTGCTCGTGGCCGTCGGGGTACGTCCGGAACAGCGTCCCGGTCCTGGAGATCAGCCGGATCCTCCCGGTGTGGCCCCGGCGCAGCAGGAGGCCCGCCGAGTCGTAGGCGCTCAGGACGGAACCGACGATCGCGACGTCCGCCCCGGAGGGCAGCGAGACGAGCTTGCGGATCCCGGCCGCGGAGTACGGGTTGCGGATGAAGGACGCGTGCGTACGGACCTCGGAGGCGAAGGCCGGCTCCCGGAGTTCGAGGCCGGTCGCCAGGACGACGTGGTCGGCGCGTAGCACGGTCACCACCGGGGGCCCGTCGGGGGCCGGCTGTTCGACCGTCACGTCGACGCCGGTGGGGCCGACCTCCAGATCGACCGCGTCGCCGTCCGCCTCGACGAGCACCACCCCCGGACAGGCTTCGCGTCTCGCTTCGGCCAGCCGGTCGTCCAGGTAGTCCTGGAAGATCCGCCGCGGCGCCGGCCCCTGTTCGAC
Organism: Kitasatospora sp. NPDC001132; assembly: GCF_053598415.1. Taxonomy (NCBI): domain Bacteria; kingdom Bacillati; phylum Actinomycetota; class Actinomycetes; order Kitasatosporales; family Streptomycetaceae; genus Kitasatospora; species Kitasatospora sp. NPDC001132. The sequence continues at coordinate 12,870 of NZ_JBSFKF010000015.1, forward strand.
GAACCGGAGCCCGGCCCAGGGCTCCGGCCAACCACCGCGGTCCGCCTCGTGGTTGGCCCAGCGGACGAAGTCCAGGACGTCCTCGCGGAACACCGACATCCGGCCGGCCTGGATGTTGAACACGTAGTCCCAGGGGTTGCCGTCCCGGTGGTAGGCGACGCCCGCGCAGCGGTAGTCGGAGCGCCGCTCCAGCAGGACGACCTCCAGCGGTCTGCGCGCGAAGCAGAGCAGCCGGATCGCCGTGGCGGTACCGGCCAGGCCCGCCCCGACTATGAGGACTCTCGGACGCGTACCAGATCGACTCATGGTCAAGCCTTCCCGTCGAGGGATGAGACCCGGTTCCGCCGTCCCGGACACCGGGCGCAAAGGTCTGCTGAGGAAGTGTGACGCGGAAGGAGTGCTCAGGGTCCCGGAACGGCCGAATGAGGGCCGCCCGTCCCCGGTCTGGTTGGATAGGGGCGTGAACAGCGCCGCCCATCCGGAATCAGGTCTCTCGAAGAGCGTCTGGAGCGACGCCGACTTCGAGGAGATGGGCTGGCACGACGCCACCGTCCACGGCCTGTACGTGCAGCAGGGTGACGAGTTCGAGGCCCGACTCCTCCTCGACCTCGACTACGTCGTCCGCTGGGTCGACCCGGTCCGGCCCGCGAAGACCTTCTCCTTCTGGGTCGCCCCCGCGACGCTCGTCTTCGACGGGGTGTGGGACCTGGACGGCGGTCTCGACTTCAGGAGGACCGCCCCGGAGCTGGAGATCGCCGACCTGCACCGACGGGCCCCGGACGACGGCAACCGGGATTCGCCGCACTGGCACGTCGAGGGCCACTCCTTCGACCTGAGGTTCCGCGCGTCGGGCTTCCGCCAGTACTTCCGCGAGGCCCCGCGGCTCTCGCCGGGCCCGGTCCTCTCCCACGCCGAGCGCGGAGGCTGCCGCTTCACCGAGGTCGGCTTCGCCTGAGCGGGCCCGCCGACCGGGGGCGGGCCCGGCCGCCCTCAGAGCCGGTGCAGCGCCGCCTCGCAGAGCCGGCACCGCTGCTGCTCCAACTCGAGCGGGTACCAGGGCTCGCCGGGTCGGGCGGGGCGGTAGTGGGCGTGCTCCATCGGGGCGGTGTCCAGTCCGCAGAGGGTTCGCGCCTGCGGGTCCTCCGGGACGTCCGGGTCCTGGCCGGCGGCGTGCACCGCGACCACGCCCGGCCCGACACCCTCGGGGCCGAGGGCCTGGTCCGGGCCCAGTTCGAAGAGGACGACGATCGAGGCCACGGTCCCACCGTGGCGGGCGGCGGCCGCCCGCGCATTTCGATCTTCACCCGGCCGGGCCCCGGGCCGCCACCTGCGGCGGACTTCCCGGACTTCCACGTCAATGTGCTGCAGATGCTGATCGACAAGGATTTCATCCGAGCCTCCCCGTCCGCATCGGCCCGGGGATGTAAATCCGTGGGCCGACGCGGGGTGACGGAGGATCAATCGGTGGGCCGATGCCGCCCACTCGGCGCCCGTGACAGCGTTCCGCGCATGGACACCACGCCGACCGCCTCCCCTTCCGGACCGACCCGCCGCCGGGTGCTGGGCGCCGCCCTCGCGCTGGGCGCCGTCGCTCCGCTGGGCCTCGCCCGCACCGCCTCGGCCGCCACCGCTCCCGCTTCCTCCGGCACCGCCGCCCCCTCCCGGCTCACCCTGCCCGCGCCGACCGGCCCGTTCCCGGTGGGCATGGTGCCGCTGCACCTGCGCGACGAGTCCCGGCCGGACCCGAACGCCAGGCCCGGACGGTTCCGCGAGCTGATGGCCACCGTCTGGTACCCGGCCCGGGCCGCGGACGCCGACTCGTACCCGCCGGCGCCCTGGATGACCGAGGGCGCCCTGAAGGCCTTCCTCGACGACGCCGGCTACCCGCTGCCCCTCTCGCTCGCCCCGCTCACCTCGGGCCACCAGGGCGCGCCCGTCCACCGGTCCGGCCGGCCGCTGCCCGTCGTCCTCTACTCGCACGGCGCGGGCAGCCACCGCGCCGACCACACCGTCGTGGTCCAGGAGTTGGCCAGCCACGGCTTCGCCGTCGTCACCGTCGACCACACCCACGACGGGTTCACCGAGTTCCCGGACGGCACCGTCGTGACCCGTGACGCCCCCTTCCCGGGGCTGTACCCGAGGGACTACGCCGCCGACCTGCTCTTCCTGCTCGACCAGGTCGTCGGCCTCGCCGACGGACGCAACCCGGACGTCGACGGCCGCACCCTGCCGTCCGGCCTGCTCGGCGGTCTGGACGCGCGGAACATCGGCGCCTTCGGCTGGTCCAAGGGCGGCACCGGAACGGCCCTCGCCATGGTCGCCGACCGGCGCATCCGCGCCGGGCTCTCGCTGGACGGGCCGATGGCGTGCAACCCCGCCATCACCACCGACATCGACCGGCCGTTCATGATGATGACCGCCGACTTCGCCCGGGCCACCAACCCGTACGCCGAGACCTTCTGGGGCCACCTGCGCGGCTGGCGCCTGGACGTCCAGGCCACCGGCGCCGTGCACGGCTCGTACGGCGACACCATGACGCTGATCCCCCAGGCGGGCAGGCTGCTCGGCATGACCGAGCAGCAGATCCGGTCCCAGGTGGGCACCCTCGACCCGCAGCGCGGGATCCTCGTCCAACAGGCCTACCCGCTCGCCTTCTTCGACCTCCACCTGCGCAACCGCCACCACGGCAGGCTGCTCGACGGCCCGTCGAAGGCCTTCCCCGAGGTCGTCTACCACCCGTAGGCGCCGGCGGACCCGCCCGGTGGGCGGCCGTCACGGGGGTGCGGCCGCCCACCGGGCGGGTCCCGGCCCGTCACCCGGCTCCCCGGTGACTACGCCCGCGTGAAGGCGCGTCCCGGCTTCGGGCGGTTCCACCGGGTGCGACCGGTGTGGTCACGACCGCTCAGACGCGCTGACCTTCGGAGGCCACGGCGGTGGGGGCGGTGGTGCTGCCGGCCTGGGTGCCGAGGGTGTGCTCGACCTTGGCGACGGCCGTGCGGTACCGCATCGAGGCGTCCTGGGCGTCCTGCTCGTTGCCGCCCTGGCGTTCGAAGTAGCCGAAGACCATGGCCACCGTGCCGAAGCGCTCGACGCCGACGTAGCCGTCGAGTCGGACGCCGGCCAGGGTGCCGTCGAGGTGGACGGCGGGGGCGTCCTTGCGCTCGCCGAGGGTCACCGGGGTGGCGGTGAAGGTCACGGTGTCGGCGGTGCCGGAGGTGAAGGTGATGGTGTGGCAGGTCTTCAGGGCGTCGGCGGCGGAGTTGAGGTCGGCGGTGAGCCGGTCGGGCGCCTCGGCCGCCAGGGCCTGGGTGACCATCGGGTTGCCGTCCGGACCGTCGAGTTCGGTCTCGGCGCGCGGGATCGGCGCGCCCGGCTGGGTGACGTACATGTTGATCAGGGCGTTGAGCGCGGCGCAGCCGGTCACCGGGGACGACGGGCTCGCGCCGGGGCTTGGGCTCTGCGTCACCGGGATCTCGGTCCAGTCGGGGCCGAGGTCGGACGCGGTCAGCAGGGCCGACTTCAGCTGGTCGGCGGAGGGGAGGTCCTCGGTCGGTGCGGCGGACGCCGGCAGGGTTGCCGGGCCCAGGAGCACCGCCAGGGCGGCGGCCGCGGCGGCGAGGGTGTGGATGGGCCTGGGACGGGACATGCGGGGCCCCCGGTCGAGAGTTCGGGCAGGGACAGCCACCAGTGTCCCACCGGGGTTCCGAGGGGGCGCGCGGGCGGGGATCCGCGCAGGTCAGGCACCTTCCGCCGGCTCTGTGGCCGGTAGCGCTCCGAGGGCTTCCAGGGTCTCGGCGAGCCACTGCACCCAGAAGGTCTCCAGCCCGATGCCGGCCCGCAGCACCGCGTGCTGGAGCCGGTTCTCGGCGTCCGCCCGCTCGGCCGGGAAGTCGCGCCGCTCGATCTCCCGGTAGTCGTCCAACTGCTCGCGGTGCAGGGCGAGATGGCGTTCCAGCTCGGCCGTCAGCCCGTCCGTGCCGACCACCGCGGCCGCTCGCAGCCGCAGCAGCAGGGGCTCCCGGACGGCGCGCGGCTCGGCGCCTTCGGCGGTCCAGCGGGCGAGTTCGGCGCGGCCCTCGGGCAGGACCTCGTACTCCTTCCGCTGCCCGCGCACCGGTCCTTCCGGCTGGAGGTTCCGGATGTGCCCAGAGGCCTCCAGCCGGCCCAGTTCGCGGTAGATCTGCTGGTGGGTGGCGGGCCAGAAGAAGCCGATCGACTTGTCGAACCGCCTGGTCAGCTCCAGCCCCGAGGACGGCTTCTCCAGCAGGGCGGTGAGGATGGCGTGCGGCAGCGACATGCCGTCGATCGTACGGGGCCCGTCGCGGGCGGCGGGCCCGGCTCAGCCCCGGGCGGGCGCGGAAGGTCAGGGTGCTGGTGGAGTGGCGGTTGGCGATGGTCACGCCGACGGCTTCGGCGGTGACCTCGTACTCGCCCTTGTCGGCGGCCAGCCGGTGGAACTGGCTCGCCTGGAGCCGGGGCAGCACGAGGATCAGGCCCACGGCGGCGATCAGCAGGGCCACCAACGCGGAGTCGATCCCCTCCCCGGTGGCGATCTTGAGCGCACTGACGACCACGGTGCCCACCGCGATCAGGTTCAGGAACAGCCGGTTGCGCCGGCCCGCGCGAGTCGTCCGGGCCCGGGGGCGCGGGGCCTCAGAGCGAGGCGGCCAGCTCGGTGCCCTGCTTGATGGCGCGCTTGGCGTCCAGTTCGGCGGCCACGTCCGCGCCGCCGATCAGGTGCACCGACAGGCCGCGCTCGCGCAGCGCCTCGTACAGGTCGCGGCGCGGCTCCTGGCCGGTGCAGAGCACGACGGTGTCCACGGGCAGGAGTTGGCGCTCGCCGTCCACGGTGAGGTGCAGCCCGGCGTCGTCGATCAGCTCGTAGGTGACACCGGGGACCATCACCACGCCGCGGTGCTTGAGTTCGGTGCGGTGGATCCAGCCGGTGGTCTTGCCGAGGCCGGCGCCGACCTTGGTGGTCTTGCGCTGGAGCAGGTGGACGCTGCGCGGGGGCTTCGGCCGCTCCGGGGCGCGCAGGCCGCCGCGCTCGCGGTACTCCGGGTCGATGCCCCACTTGGCCTGGAACGCGGGCGGGTTGAGGCTCGCCGCGTCGCCCGGGTCGGTGAGGAACTCGGCCACGTCGAAGCCGATGCCGCCCGCGCCGAGGATGGCGACCCGCTCGCCGACCGGCGCGCCGTCGCGCAGCACGTCGAGGTAGCCGAGCACGCTGGGGTGGTCGATTCCCGGGATGTCGGCGGGAGTTCGCGGGGTGACGCCGGTGGCGAGCACGATCTCGTCGTGGCCGTGCCCGGCCAGCTGCTCGGCGGTGACGCTCGCGCCGAGCCGCAGCGTGACGGCCAACTCGGCCAGCCGGGTGCGGAAGTAGCGCAGCGTCTCGTCGAACTCCTCCTTGCCGGGGATGCGCCGGGCGATGTTCAGCTGCCCGCCGATCGTCTCGGCGGCGTCGTACAGCGTGACGTCGTGGCCGCGTTCGGCGGCGGAGACGGCGAACGCGAGTCCGGCCGGCCCCGCCCCGACGACGCCGATCCGCTTGCGCGACCGCGTGGGCCCGAGGATGAGTTCGGTCTCGTGGCAGGCGCGCGGGTTGACCAGGCAGGAGGTGATCTGGAGGCTGAAGGTGTGGTCGAGGCAGGCCTGGTTGCAGCCGATGCAGGTGTTGATGGCCTCGGCGCGGTCCGCCCTGGCCTTGGCGACGAAGTCGGCGTCGGCGAGCAGCGGGCGGGCCATCGAGACCAGGTCGGCACTGCCCTCGGCGAGCAACTTCTCGGCGATCTCAGGGGTGTTGATGCGGTTGGTGGTGACCAGTGGGATGCCGACCTTCCCCATCACCTCCTTCGTCACCCAGGCGAAGGCGCCGCGCGGCACCGAGGTGGCGATGGTGGGGATGCGGGCCTCGTGCCAGCCGATGCCGCTGTTGATGATGGTCGCCCCGGCGGCCTCGACGGCCTGGGCGAGCCGCACGACCTCCTCCAGGGTGGAGCCGCCGGGGACCAGGTCGAGCATGGAGAGCCGGTAGACGATGATGAAGTCCTCGCCGACCCGTTCGCGGACCCGGCGGACGATCTCCACCGGGAAGCGCATCCGCTGCTCGTACGCCCCGCCCCACTCGTCCTCGCGGTGGTTGGTGGCGGCGACGACGAACTCGTTGATCAGGTAGCCCTCGGAGCCCATGATCTCGACGCCGTCGTACCCGGCGCGGCGGGCGAGTTCGGCACAGCGGGCGAAGTCCTCGATGGTCTGCTCGACCTGCTCGGCGGTGAGCTCGTTGGGCGTGAAGGGGCTGATCGGGGCCTGGATCGCGCTGGGGGCGACGAGGTCGCGGTGGTAGGCGTAGCGGCCGAAGTGCAGGATCTGCAGGGCGATCTTCCCGCCGGCGGCGTGCACCGCGTCGGTGACCGTCCGGTGCTTGTCGGCCTCCTCCTCGGTGGTCAGCATCGCGCCGCCCTCCCAGGGACGCCCGGCCTCGTTGGGGGCGATGCCGCCGGTGACGATCAGGCCGACGCCGCCGCGGGCCCGCTCGGCGTAGAAGGCGGCCATCCGCTCGTAGCCGCCGGGGGCCTCCTCCAGGCCGACGTGCATCGAGCCCATGATCACGCGGTTGGGCAGGGTGGTGAAGCCGAGGTCGAGCGGGCTGAGCAGGTGCGGGTAGCGGCTGCTGCCGGGGTGGGCGCTCATCGACGTCTCCTGGGGCGCGGGCGGGGGTCGTTGGTTACCGCAGAGTAGGGGACGGGCTGCGGGATATGCAACTAGTTGCATAAAGCCTGGGAGCCCGCTCCGGTGCGCCCTCCGCATGGCGCAGAACACGGCACCCGGAGCGGACGGGCGGCGTATCGTCGTGTCCCGGACAGGGTGGGCGCATCGCGAGCTCGGGAGAGGGGCGACTGTGCGGGGTGGCTCGGTGGCCGTGGTCGGGGGCAGCATCGCCGGGAGCGCCTTCGCCGGCGCCGCCGCCCGGCTCGGCGCGGAACGGGTGGTGGTGCTGGAACGCAGCCCCGACCGTCCGGAGGACCGCGGCGTGGGGCTGTGCACCCACAACGACCGCTTCGACGAGCTGGTCCGGGCCGGGCACCTCGACGCCGACACCCGCCGCCACCGGCTCACCGTCCGCCGCTGGGTCACCCGCGGCGCGGTCGGCGAGGGCGACGGACCCGACGGCTGCGGGCGGCTGCTCTGGGCCCAGCCCTTCCCGTTCCACTCCCACCACTGGGGCGTGCTCTGGCAGGCGCTGCGCGAACGGACGCCCGAGCAGGTCGAGTTCCGGCTGGGCACCACCGTGACGGCCGTCGGCAACGGCCGGGACGGCGCCTGGGCCGAAGCGGGTCGCGGCCGCGAGGAGTACGACCTGGTGATCGGCGCCGACGGCTACCGCTCGGTGGTCCGCGCCGCCGTCTGCCCACAGGCCGGGCCCGAGTACGCGGGGTACGTGTGCTGGCGCGGCAGCTACGACTCCGCCCTGCTGGCCGAACTGCCCGGCGGCGCGGCGCCCTGGCCCGAGGAACAGTGCGTCACCGCCTGCTACCCCGGCGGCCAGGTGGTGATCTACCGCATCCCCGGGGTCGAGCCCGGCCGCACCCGGGTGAACTGGGTCTTCTACGCCCCCACCCCCGCCTGGCTGCGGCTCGACGGCCCGACCAGCATCCCGGCGGGCACCCTCGGCGACGGACAGCTGGACGAACTGCGGCAGCTCGCCGAGCGACACCTGCCGCCGTACTGGGCCGGCCTGGTCACCCTGACCCCGCGCGAACGGACCTTCCTGCAGCCGATCTACGACCTGGCGGCCCCGCACCGCACGGCCGGCCGGCTGCTGATCGGCGGGGACGCGGCCACCGTGGTGCGCCCGCACAACACCAGCGGCGTGGTGAAGGCGATGCAGGACGCCCACGCCTTCGAGCTGGCCGGACGGGAGCACGGCTCCTGGCCGGCCCTGCTGGCCGCCTACGACCGCGAACGGACGGTGTCCGGGCGGGAGTTGGTCGATCTGGGCCGCACCCTCGGCCGGGCCCAGGTCACCGCGGCGCCGGACTGGTCGGGGATGGACGAGCCGGCCATGACCGCCTGGTGGCAGCAACAGTTCACCGGCGGCGGGGGTTTCGGCGGCCACGTACTCGGCCGAACGGGCTGAGCACTCGCCGCGGCCGTCGAAACCCCGTCAGATCACCGCGGACGATCAGACGTTGACGCCGTAGTCGGTCGCGATGCCGCGCAGGCCGGAGGCGTAGCCCTGGCCGATGGCACGGAACTTCCACTCGTTGCCGTTGCGGTACAGCTCGCCGAAGACCATCGCGGTCTCGGTGGAGGCGTCCTCGGTCAGGTCGTAGCGCGCGATCTCGAGGCCGTTGGCCTGGTTGACGATCCGGATGAACGCGTTGCGCACCTGGCCGAAGTTCTGCAGCCGGGCGTCGGCGTCGTAGATCGACACCGGGAAGACCACCTTGGCCACGTCGGCCGGGACGCGGTCCAGGTCGACCTTGATCTGCTCGTCGTCCCCGTCCCCGCCGCCGGTCAGGTTGTCGCCGCTGTGCTCGACCGAACCCTCGGGGCTGCGGAGGTTGTTGAAGAAGACGAAGTGCTGGTCCGAGACCACCTTGCCCAGCGCGTTGCACAGCAGCGCACTGGCGTCCAGGTCGTAGTCGGCCCCGGTGGTGGTGCGCACGTCCCAGCCGAGACCGACGATCACGGCGCTCAGGCCGGGCGCCTCCTTGCTCAGCGAGACGTTGCCGCCCTTGGCCAGCGAAACTCCCACAATGCCCTCCTCTGATCTCTCCCTGTGGACGAATCTACAACACTGTAGAGATCACGAGAATCCGTCTGCGGGTGGGCCCGCCCCGGGAATTTCTCCGGGTCGCGCACGGGAACCGCTCACTGCTCACGCTCACTGCACGGCGTCGATCTCGATCCGCAGCGCGCCGTCCTCGGCCAGCGACCTGCGGCCCCAGCCCAGCAGCAGGCTCAGCACCTCGCGCTCGGCGGCCGGGAGCCGGGTCAGGTCCACCCGCTCGACCTCCCGGACCAGCCCGGCCATCGACGGCCGCCCGATCCGGCTGCTGAAGTCGAGGTCCGGCTCGTGCCGGGCGAGGGTGGGCAGCGCCCGCGCACCCAGACGGCGCAGGACGGCCCGCAGCGCGCCCCCGTCCACCCACGCCTCCAGCCGCCCGGACCGCGGCGGCGGGCCGGCCTTCCGCCCCGTCCTCACCTTGACCGGCACCCGGTACAGCCCGAGGACGTACTCGTGCTCCGCCACCTCGTCGTCCGGCCCGTACGGCCGCAGGCCACCCGCTGTGCTCCGCATGCCGAGCACCCTAACGACCCGCCGCCCTGGGCCTGTCCTCCAACCCCCTTCGTCCGCCCGGAGGGCGGGCGCCCCGCAGACGCGAGTTCGAAGACAGGCCTTAAACTGTCAGTGGATTTCCCCTCGTCGGATCTTCCCCCCGCCCCCTCGCTCCCCCTCGTCGCGGCCCGGTCGCCGGAGGTCCCGATGCGCCAGCGGTACAGCTTCCACCTCGACCAGGGCGGGCACTCGGTGACCGTCAACATCCGCTCCGGCCGGATCACCGAGACCGAGGTGCTGGTCGACGGCAAGGAGTGCGCCTTCCACCGCGTCCACGGGCACGGCACCTACCCGCTGACCCTCGCCACCCAGGTCGCCGAGGAGCCGCCGAAGCCGCTCGCGGTGCGGCTGGAGCGCACCGGCCGGGCCGAGCACCCGCTCTCCTGCGTGCTGGAGCTTTCCGGCGCCGAACACCCGATGCCCGAGCGCACGGCCCGCTGACCCCGACGGCCCGCCGGTCCCGCTTCAGCACGTCCGGCTCACCTGGCTCGGCGTCCGCCGCCACCGACCCGGGACGCTCGCGGACGAGCGGGCCCGGACGAGCCGGGTCGAGCCGGACCTCGCGCCCCTCCCCCGGGCCGCTCAGCCCTCCTGACCCGCCTCGCGGCACTCTCCGAGGATCTCCTCGACGGTCTTGCGGGCCCGCTCGGCGTCCTCCGCGACCAGCCCGATCCTGGTGCGGCGGTCGAGCACGTCGGCCACGTCCAGCGCGCCCTCGTGGCTGACGGCGTAGGCGATCTCGGCGCGGGTCACGTCCAGGCCCTCCGCGACCGGCGTCAACTCCCCCGCCGCCAGCACCTCGTGGGCCGCACCACCGTGGCGCGCGAGCAGCGAGGCGGGCACCGAACCGGCGCCCCCATCCCCGGTGGGCAGCGGGCGGCTGTCCCGGTGGCCGGGGGCGCCGATCAGCGGCAGCCGGGCCGTCCAGCAGGCCCGGGCCGACAGGCCGCGCAGCCGGACGGCGGCGTCCACCGCGTCCTCGGCCATCTTGCGGTAGGTGGTGAGCTTGCCGCCGACCACGGTGACCACCCCGTCCGGGTTCTCCAGCACGGCGTGCTCGCGGGAGATGTCGGCGGTGCTGCCGTCCCCGGTGTCGATCAGCGGGCGCAGCCCGGCGTGGGCCCCGCGCACGTCCGCCCTGGTCAGAGCGGTCTCGAGGGCCGCGTTGACGGTGTCGAGGAGGAAGGAGAGCTCGGCCTCGGTGGGCTGGGGCTCGTCCGGGATCGGGCCCGGGGCGTCCTCGTCGGTCAGGCCGATCGCGACCCGGCCGAGCTGCTGCGGCAGGGCGAAGACGAACCGGCTGGTGGAGCCGGGCACCGGGACGGTGAGGGCGGCGGTCGGGTTGCCGAGCGCCTGCGCGTCCACCAGCAGGTGGGTGCCCCGGCTGGGCCGGAGCCTGATCGAGGCGTCCACCTCGCCCGCCCAGACGCCGGTGGCGTTGACCACCGCGCCGGCCCGGACGGCCAGTTCCTGCCCGGTGAGGGTGTCGACCAGCCGGGCCGAGGTGCCGGTGACCTGCTCGGCGCGCACCCTGGTCAGCACGCTCGCCCCGTACTGCGCGGCGGTCCTGGCCAGGGCGACCACCAGTCGGGCGTCGTCCACGAGTTGGCCGTCGTGCGCCACCAGCGCGCCGCGCAGCCCGTCCGTCCGCACGCCCGGCACCAGCCGGCGGGTCCGGTCGGCGTCGATCCGGCGCACCCGCGGCAGCAGCGCGCCCGGGGTGCCGGCCGTCAGGCGCAGCGCGTCCCCGGCGTGGAAGCCGGTGCGGATCAGCGTGGCCTGGCCGGGGCGCAGCAGGTCGGGGAGCAGCGGCACCAGTTGGGGCAGCGCCCGGATCAGGTGCGGGGCGGTGCGGGTCATCAGCACGCCGCGCTCGACGGCGCTCTCCCTGGCCACCTTGATCCGCCCGGAGGCGAGGTAGCGCAGGCCGCCGTGCACCAGCTTGGAGCTCCAGCGGCTCGTGCCGAAGGCCAGGTCGCGGGCCTCGACCAGCACCGTGCGCAGGCCGCGTGAGGCCGCGTCCAGGGCCACGCCGGCACCGGTGACGCCGCCGCCGATGACCAGGAGGTCGATCCGGGGGCCGTCAGCGAGCGCTTCGAGCTCCAGCGTGCGGCGTGCGGCGTCGAGTCGGGAGGTCCCGGCGTACGGGCCTGCGGTGGGGGTCATGGAGCGAGGTATCCGTTCAGTGCTCTGGCCAGTTCGCGCCGCCAGGCCGCCTCGGGCAGCAGGGAGGCGACCATGCGGTGCGACTGGACGGTGGACTGGGCGATCAGCAGGACCATGGCGGCCAGTTCGAGCGGCTCGCCGGCCCGGATCGAGCCGTGCTCCTGGCCCTGCTCGATGCCGGTGCGCAGTGCCTCCAGCAGGCCGCGCTGGCTGGCGCCGAGCCGCTCGACGACGTACTGGAGGAGCAGGTCGGAGTCGTCGGAGTGCAGCAGTGCGCCGAGCACCGGGTGGTCGCGCAGCCGGACGGCGATCTCCACGACCCGGTCGACGAGGGTCTCCCGGTCGTGGACGTCCAGCCCGGCGCCCTCCAGGGTGGTCATGATCTCCCGGGTGAGCAGTGCGCCGATCACCGCCCGGACGTCGGGCCAGCGGCGGTAGACGGTCGGGCGGCTGACCCCGGCGCGGCGGGCGATCTCGGCCAGCTGGGTGCGGCGCACGCCGAGGTGGACGATCAGGTCGGCGGCGGCGTCCAGGATCGCGTCGTCGGTGCTGCGCTCCCCGGCGGCCGGGGGCTGAGGCTCGGCGTTACTACTTGACATGATGTGTGAAACTGTAACGCATGGCACCTGAAACGCAAGCGGGACCGGCCGGCGCCGCACTTCCGCTCCCCCCGATGAAGTGGGACGCCTGGGGCGACCCGGCCCTGGCCAAGGAGCTGTCCGCCGACATCAAGGGACTGCTCGCCGCGGCCCTCGGGGTGACCGGCGATGCCACCCCCGGGCCGAGCGCCGACGAGGTCGTGCTGCGCCCGTCCCGGCTCTCCGCCGAAGCCCTCGCCGCCCTGGCCGCCGCCGTCGGCGAGGCCAACGTCAGCGCCGCCGACGCCGACCGGCTGCCGCGCGCCGGCGGCAAGTCCACCCCGGACCTGCTGCGCCGCCGCAGCCGCGAGGCGCAGGACGCGCCCGACGCGGTCGTGCTGCCCGGCGACGAGCAGGAGGTCGCCGCCGTCCTCGCGGTGTGCGCCGAACTCCGCATCGCCGTCGTCCCGTTCGGCGGCGGCACCAGCGTGGTCGGCGGCCTCGACCCCGAGCGCGGCGGCCTCGACGCCGTCGTCTCGCTCGACCTGCGCCGCTTCGACCGGCTGCTCGACCTGGACGAGACCTCCGGCGAGGCCGTCCTCGGCGCGGGCCTCACCGGCCCGGCCGCGGAGGCGCTGCTCGCCGAACGCGGCTGGGAGCTCGGTCACTACCCGCAGAGCTTCCGCTACGCCACCATCGGCGGCTTCGCGGCCACCCGCTCCTCCGGCCAGGACTCCGCCGGGTACGGACGCTTCGACGAGATGGTGCGCGGCCTGCGCGTCGTCACCCCCGCCGGCGTGCTCGACCTCGGCCGCGCCCCCGCCTCCGCCGCAGGCCCCGACCTGCGCCAGCTCTTCCTCGGCTCCGAGGGCACCCTCGGCGTGATCACCGCCGTCCGGCTGCGGGTTCACCCGCTGCCCGCCGTCAAGGCGTACGAGGCGTGGAGCTTCCCCGACTTCGCCACCGGGGCGGCCGCGCTGCGCGCCGTCGAGCAGCAGGGCACCGGCCCGACCGTGATCCGGCTCTCCGACGAGGCCGAGACCATGATCAACCTGGCGATGACCGAGCAGATCGGCGGCGCCCCGGCGGTCAGCGGCTGCCTGGCCGTCACCGTCTTCGAGGGCAGCGCCACCCAGGTCGCCGCCCGGCAGCAGCTCACCCGCGACGCCCTGCTCGCCGCCGGCGGCACCTCGCTCGGCGAGGCCCCGGCCCGGGCCTGGGAGCACGGCCGGTTCAACGCCCCCTACCTGCGCGACTCCCTGCTCAGCGCGGGCGCGCTGTGCGAGACCCTGGAGACCGCGACGAGCTGGAGCCGGCTGCCGGCCCTGCGCACCGCCGTCACCGAGGCGCTCACCGGGGCCCTGCCCGGTGCCCTCGTGCTCTGCCACATCTCGCACGTCTACCCGACCGGCGCCTCGCTCTACTTCACCGTCGTCGCCGCGCTCGGCGAGGAGCCGCTGACCCGCTGGGGCGTCGCCAAGCGCGCCGCCGGGGACGCCATCATCGGCGCGGGCGGCACCATCAGCCACCACCACGCCGTCGGCGCCGACCACCGGCCCTGGATGACCGAGGAGGTCGGCGATCTCGGCGTGCGCATCCTGCGCGCCGTCAAGGCCGAACTCGACCCGGCGGGCATCCTCAACCCGGGCAAGTTGATCCCGTGAACGGGGTGAGAACCGTCCGCAGGGTCGCCGTTCTCACCAACCCGGCGGCGGGCGTCGGCCATGCCGAGCCCGCCGCCCACCGGGCCACCGCCCGGCTGCGGGCCCTCGGCGTCGAGGTCGAGCCGCACGCCGGGCGCTCCCCCGAGGACGCCGTCCGCCTCGCCCGCGAGGCGGCGGCCGACGGGGTGGACGCGGTGGCCGTGGTCGGCGGCGACGGCATGATCAACCTCGCCCTCCAGGCCCTGGCCGGCACCCCCGTGCCACTCGGCGTGATACCCGCCGGCACCGGCAACGACCACGCCCGTGAGTACGGGCTGCCGCTCGGCGCCCCCGAAGCCGCCGCCGACGTCATCGCCGCCGGGCGCACCCGCGGCATCGACCTCGGCCGGGTCACCGGCCCGGACGGCGCCGTCCGCTGGTACGGCTCCGTCCTCGCCACCGGCTTCGACTCGCTCGTCAGCGACCGCGCCAACCGGCTGCGCTGGCCGCGCGGCCGGATGCGCTACAACCTCGCCATCGCCGCCGAGTTCGCCAACCTGCGCCCGCTGCCGTTCCGGATCACCCTCGCCGACGGCACCGTCATCGAACGCGACCTGACGCTGGCCGCCGTAGGCAACACCCGCAGCTACGGCGGCGGCATGCTGATCTGCCCCGCCGCCCTGCCCGACGACGGGCTGCTCGACGTCACCCTCGTCGACGCCATGCCGCGGCTGCGCATCGCCCGCTTCTTCCCGACGCTCTTCAAGGGCACCCACATCAGCCACCCGGAGGTCACCACGCTGCGCACCGAGTCCCTGCGGATCGAGTCGCCCGGCATCACCGCCTACGCCGACGGGGAGTTCATCACCTCGCTCCCGGTGGACGTCGCGGTGGCGAAGGACGCCCTGCGGGTGCTGGTGCCGTGAGCCGGTGACCGGCGCCGCCCGACGGCGGCCGGGTCGGCGAACGACGCACGGCGAACGGCGAACGGCGGAGGGTCCGCGCACTCCGGTGAGTGCGCGGAGCCCCGGTACCGCCAGTGGGTCAGGTTCTGCTGGTTGGTGAACGCCCGGCCGGCGACGGACAGGACGCCGCGGGAGTCCAGCGCGGCGATGATCTTCTTCGATCTTCTTCACGCCGCCCTGGTGGGTCGGAACCGGGTGCTCCGACAGCGGACGGTCGGGTAGCCTGCGGGCATGTCGAGCCCTGAGGCATCCAAGGTGGGGGCTTTCGGTCACACGCCGTCAGCCCCCTGAAACCCGCCACCCCCGAACCGAACCACCGAGTTCCGGTCCGGGCGAGCGCCACGTCCGCGCCGTCCGGGGGCTGAGCGTGCGGTGACGAGACGTCCGTTCCTCGTTCCCACCGCCCTCCTCGGAGCCTCTCCATGCCTCTTCCGCTCTACCTGCTCGCCCTGGCGGTGTTCGCCATGGGCACCTCGGAGTTCATGCTCGCCGGGCTGTTGCCCGACCTCGCCGCCGACCTCGGCGTCCCCGTCGGCACCGCCGGCGGGCTGACCTCGGCCTTCGCGGTCGGGATGGCGGTCGGCGCGCCCCTGATGGCCGTGCTCGTCCGCAACCGGTCGGGTCGCGGCAGCCTGCTCGGGTTCGTCCTGGCCTTCGCGGCGGCACACGCCGTCGGGGCGCTCACCGCGAGCTTCCCGGTGCTGTTCGCCACCCGGGTGGTGGCCGCGCTCGCCAACGCCGGGTTCCTGGCGGTGGCCCTGACCACCGTCGCCGCGCTGGTCCCGGCGGACCGCAAGGGGCGGGCGATCGCCGTGCTGCTGTCGGGAACGACGGTGGCGACGGTGGCCGGCGTCCCCGGCGGGGCGGCGCTGGGCGCGCTGTTCGGGTGGCGGGCCACGTTCTGGGCCGTCACCCTGCTCTGCCTTCCGGCCGCCGCCGGCATCGCCGCGTACCTTCCGCCGACGGTCACTTCGGCACCCCTGATCCCGACCCCGAGCGCGCCCCCGGCCCTCGCGCTGCGCACGGAGCTCGCCGAGCTGCGCCGCCCGCGGCTGCGACGCGCGATGCTGGTCGCCGCGCTGGTGAACGCGGCGACCTTCGGCTGTTTCACCTTCCTCGCTCCCGTGGTGACCGGCCCCGCCGGACTGGGCGAGCCGTGGGTGCCGGTCGCCCTGGTGCTGTTCGGCGCCGGGTCGTTCGCCGGGGTCACCGTCGCCGGACGGCTCGCGGACCGGCACCCCGGCCGGCTCCTCGCCGTCGGCGGCCCGCTGCTGCTCGCGGGCTGGCCCGTGCTCGCCGTCCTGGCGGACGTACCCGGCGCGCTGCTGCCGCTGGTGTTCCTGCTGGGCGCGCTGTCCTTCGCGGTCGGCGGCACGCTGATCACGCGGGTGCTGTACGAGGCGGCCGACGCCCCCACCCTGGCGGGCGCCTACGCCACCGCCGCGCTCAACCTCGGGGCCACCGCCGGCCCGCTGCTCGCCGCCGCGACCCTCGGCACCGCGGCCGGCGGCCTCGGGCCGTACTACGCCGCCGGCCTGCTGGTCGCCACGGCGCTGCTGGTCGCGACGGCACGGCCGCCGGTCGGCTGAGGAGCCGCAGTCCGGCGGCGCCGGAACGCGAGTGCCGCGGGGCACGGCACGCCCTGTGGCACTCCGGCGGCCGGGGCGGCCCAGGTCCCGCTCACCGCGCGGCAGCGGCAGCGCGGCCTCCTCGTCGTCGTGCCCGAGGTGGAAGCCGGCCAGTCCGCGCCAGACGGCAGGACCGGTGAAGCCCATCCGGCGGTCGTGGTACCAACTGATCGGACGTCACGATCAGCCCGAATAGGGCCCGTTGGTTCTTCCGGTGGTTTCGTCTGCCACCCACTCGGGCCGTCGCCCTCGCCCGAACGAGGGGTGCGCCCGAGTCGTCCTCGAGCGCACCCCTCTCACCGCGTCCCGCTTCCGCTCCGCCGCTACTGGCGTGCCGTGCCCAGCGTCGCCGGCCGGGTCCGCAGCAGCGCCCGGACCGGCACCCCGGTCGCCGCGAGGCAGAGCAGCACGGCTCCGGCGGCCAGCGGCAGGGCGAGCATCGGCGGCACGTACGGGGCGGAGTTGGCGACGCCCCGGGTGACCGGCACCAGGGTGATCCCGGCGATCGCCGCGCCGACCGCCAGCCCGGCCGAGGCGACCAGCAGCGCCTCCCAGCGCATCATGCCGCGCACCTGGCGCCGGGTGGTGCCGGCCAGTCGCAGCAGCGCGACCTCACGGCGCCGGTCCAGCACCGTCATCACCAGGGTGTTCGCGGCGCTGACGGCGGCGAACCCGCCGAGCACGGCGGCCATCACGGTGTTGGCCCAGCCGCTGAGTTCCAGGCCCCTGTCGGCCTGGGCGACGAAACCGGCCCGGTCGGTCACGGCGACCCCGGTCAGGGCGCCCAGTCCGGCGGTCACCGCCGCGGGGTCGGCGCCCGGCGCGTCGGCGACCAGCACCTGGCTGTCGTACCCGGTGGTGACGTGCGTGGCCACCGCGGCCCGGGGCAGCAGCGCCTGGCCGACGCCGAGCCCACGGTCGTACACCGCCACCACGGCGGGCCGCACGGCGGTGCCGTCGCCGAGCCAGAGCTTCACCCGGTCGCCGACCCCGGCGCCGAACGCGTCGGCCATGGTGGCGCTCAGCGCGATGGTGTCGGGGGCGCGGCCGAGGTCGGCGAGCGAGCCGCTGCGCACGCCCAGGTCGAGCACCTTCGGCAGCCGGGCCGGGTCGCCGTCGACGCCGAGCACGGGGGCGGAGCCCGGCTGGCCGAGGTTCTCGAAGACGACTCCGGTGCGCAGCACGCCGACGGCGGTGTCCACGCCGGGCACCCGGGCGGCCCGCTCGGCCGTCCCGGCGGGCAGGCCGGGGCCGGTGGAGGCGATCACGTGGTCGGCGGTGACACCGGCCCGGACGTTCTCGCCGGTGGTGTGGCGCACGGTGCTCTGGAGGATCAGCAGGGTGCCGCAGAAGGCGGTGACCAGCACGATCGGGGTGATCGCGGAGGCCAGCCGGCGGGCGTTGGCGCGGGTGTTGTCGGCGGCCAGCGAGCCGGGCGCGCCGCCGGCGCGCAGCGGGGCGCCGAGCACCACGGCGGCGGCGCGGGCCAGCCAGGGGCCGAGCAGGGCGACGGCCAGCATGAAGCACATCACCACGCCGATCGCGGTCTGGGCGGCCTTGGCGCCGTCCAGGGAGGTGGCGACGGCGGCAGCCGCGACGCCACCGGCGACGAAGACCAGCCCGAGGACGGTGCGCACCCGGCCCGGGCGGGGCGGCTCGGCGGCGGCCTCGCCGAGCGCCTGGGCGGCCCGCATCCGAGACGGCCGGCGGGCGGCCAGGAAGCCGGCGGTCAGCGCGGCGAGGGTGCAGACCAGGACGGCGGCGAGCACCGGCAGCGGACCGACGTCCAGGCGGACGTCCGCGGGGACGGCGCCGCGCTCGACCAGCTGGCCGAACCACCAGCGGGCGAGGGCGAGTCCGGGCAGGACACCGAGGACCGCTGCGAGCGGTGCGACCAGCATCGCCTCGGCGGCGATGGTGCGGCGGATCTGGCGCGGGGTGGCGCCGATGGCACGCAGCAGGGCGAACTCGCGGGCGCGCTGGCCGGTGGCGAGGGCGACGGTGCTCATCACCACGAAGACCGCGGTCATGGTGGCGTAGCCGCCGAAGGTGCCGCCGAGCGCGATCAGCATGGTGCGGGCGTCGCCGAGGGCGGGGTGCTCGACGGCGCTCCGGTCGTGCCCGGTGAAGGTCCTGGCGTCGCCGCCGACGGCCTGGCGGACCTGCGCGGCGAGCGCGGCGGTGGTGACGCCCTCGCGGGGCTGTACGGCGACGGCGTCGATCCGGCCGGGGTGGCCGGAGAGGCGGTCGGCGGTGGCGTCGGCGAACCAGGCGGTGGGGCCGGCCTGCTGGGCGGCGGCCAGGCCGGAGACCCGGTAGTCCGCGGTGCCGCCGGGCGCGGTGAGCGTGAGGCTCGCGCCGGGCACGAGATGGGCGGCGTGCGCCGTGTCGGCGTCCAACACCACCTCGTTCGCGCCGGGGGCGCGGCCCTCGACCAGCTTGTCGCCCGGCCCGGCGATGCCGAGCGCGGCGAAGCCCCGGCCGGTCAGGGCCGGCGCCCGGTCGGTGGCGGGCAGCGGGAAGGCGGTGTCCGGGCGGGCGGCCGCGACCCCGGGCAGGGCGGCCAGCCGGGCGACCAGCGCGGCGTCCGTCCGGGCCCGCTCCGGGACGGCCTGCCCCTCGGTCTCGGTGTCCTCGCCGATCTTCCGCTGGAACTTCACGGTCTGCTCGGCCGCGACCACCACCGGGGCGGCCGCGTACCGGGTCGGCGCGAGGCTCGCGGTCAGGCCGGTCTGCAACAGCACTCCGCAGGCGACCACCACGGCGGCGCCCAGCAGCAGGGCGACCAGGGTGCCCGCGAAGGACGCGGGCCGGAAGCGCACCGAGGCGCGCGCGAGTCCGTTCGTCATGCCGCCGCTCCCACCGGGCGGGCGGTCAGCGCGACCATCCGGTCCGCGACGGCCTGCGGGGTCGGGTGCGGCAGGTCGTCGACGATCGCGCCGCCGGCCAGGAACAGCGCCCGGTCGGCGAAGGAGGCCGCCACCGGGTCGTGGGTCACCATCACCACCGTCGCGCCGAGCGAGTCCACGGCCTGCCGCAGCAGGGACAGCACCTCGTGCGCGGTCCGGGTGTCCAGCGCGCCGGTCGGCTCGTCGGCGAACACCACGTCCGGGCGGGTGATCAGCGCGCGGGCGATCGCCACCCGCTGCTGCTGGCCGCCGGAGAGCTGGCCGGGCCGCCGCCCGGCGTGCTCGCCGAGGCCCACCCGTGCCAGCAGCTCCCGCGCCCGGGCGCGGTCCTGGCGCTCCCCGGCGAGGCGCTGCGGGAGCAGCACGTTCTGCTCGACGGTCAGCGAGGGCAGCAGGTTGAAGGACTGGAAGACGAAGCCGATCCGGCTGCGGCGCAGCTTGGTCAGCCGGTTCTCGCCGAGCGCGGTGATGTCCTCGCCGCCCAGCAGGACCTGCCCGGCGTCCGGGCGGTCCAGGCCCGCCGCGCACTGGAGGAAGGTGGACTTGCCGGAGCCGGACGGGCCCATCACCGCGGTGAAGCTGCCGTGGGCGAGCGCCAGGTCGACGCCGCGCAGCGCCTGCACCGTCTCCTCGCCGCGCCCGTAGTCGCGGCGCACCCCGCGCAGCTCGATCGCGGGGGCCGCCTGCGGGGCCGGGGCGTACGGGGCGCCGCCGAACCGGTCCGCGGTGTGGCCGTGGCCGTGGCCGTACCGGTCCGTTCCGAACTCGTCGGTCCTGCGGTGGTCTTGGCGGCGTGCCATGGGTGGGCCTTCCTTCGGTTCTGCGTCGCTCGTCGTCAACGCGCTCAAACCTAGGAAGCGCGGGCTCCGTGGACCATGCAGGCCACCGGCGGACCTGAGGTGGGGTTATCCCCCCACCCGTTCGCCGGGAATCCCCAGGTAGGAGGCTCGCAGCTCGGCGAGCACCGGGTGCGCGGGGTCGAAGGCGGTGCCGTCCACGGCCGCCAGCGGACGCACCCCGGCGCCCGCGTTGACCGCGAAGGCGGCGGTGAAGCGGGCCAGCGCGTCGGCGGGCAGCTGCGCGCGGGACTGCGGGCCGCGGTACGCGGCGGACAGCAGGGCCTCGGTGACGCCGGGCAGGCTGGGGCCCTGCGGCCAGACCAGCTCGTCCCCGGCCAGGAAGCCGACGTTCCAGGTCGCGCCCTCGACCACCAGGCCGCCCTCGTCGACCAGCAACACGTCGTCGAAGCCCGCCAGTTGGGCCTGCCGGCGGTGGTGCACCAGGCCGAACAGGCCGACGTGCTTCACCTCCGGCAGCTCCCGCCGGTAGGGGGTGGTGCGGACCCGCAGCGGGGCGGGGTCGGACGTCGCGGCCGGGCGGGTGGTCACCAGCAGGGCGGGTGCGGCCGGGGCGGCGGGGCGCTCCAGGCCGAGCGCCGGGTCGTACACGGTGACGCGGACGATCACCGGCGCGCCGTCGGCCGGCAGCACCGCACCGATCCGCTCCCGCACGACCGCCCGGTCCAGTTCGGTGCCGAACAGCAGCCGGCAGTCCCGGACCAGCCGGTCCAGGTGCAGCGCCAGACCGCGCACCCGGCCCGCCTCGGCGCGCAGGGTGGTGAAGTGCCCGTAGTTGAGCAGCCCCAGCGCGGCCAGCCGCGCCGGGTCGGCGGGGGCGCCGTCGATCTCGATCTCAGCCATCCCCCGAGTCTGCCAGCCGCGAGGAAACCGGCCGGACCTGCTCCGGCGCCGCCCGCCCGGGCGAGGCCTGCTCCGGCAGCGGGGGCTCCGGGAGACGGGATTCCGGCAGCGGGGACTCCGGCAGCGGCACCGGGCGGTACGGGCTCGCCACCGGCCGTCCCGCCGCCCTGGCCAACCGTTCGAACTCCTCGATCCGGTACGCCAGGCCCTCCGGCTCCCCGGCGTCCGACCAGCGCCACGCCTCCGCCCACCACTGCGGGCCGCGCACCAGCGGCCGGCCGGCCAGCGCCAGGTACAGGGCGAGCGTGGAGCGGGCGTACTCGTGCACCCAGCCGTCGCAGCCCCGGTAGTCCGCCGTCTCGTCCAGCCGCAGCCAGCGGCCCTCCTGCCCGGCGGCCAGTATCGGCACCCAGCCGCGCAGCCGGTCCTCGACCAGCAGGAGCAGCCGGCCGTCCTCCTCCCGCACGCGGTGCGCGGGGAGTTGGGGCATCCGGGCGAAGGACAGCGAGCGCTTCCAGCCCACCACCCACAGGCCCCGGCGCAGGTAGTAGCGGACCGCCGGCTGCCAGGCCCAGTGCGCCTCCAGCCGGAACCCGGGCAGGCCCTCGGCGGTGGCCGCCGCGTACACCTCGTCCAGCGCGGCGGCGGCCAGGCCGCGGCCGCGCGCCTCCGGGGTCACGTAGAGGGAGGAGACGGCGAGCTGGCTCGGGCCCTTCGTCCAGTTGTCCACCGCGACGGTACCGACGGCCGTGCCGCCGTCGCCCTGGATCCAGTAGCGGCGCCGGTACAGCTCGCCGCCGGGCCACTCCCGCCCGCTCTCCCCCAGCCGCTCCCGCCACCCGCGCTCCGCCTGCGGCGCCAGCCCGTCCGGGTCCACCAGCTCGCCCAGCCCGCCCTCCACCAGGGAC
The DNA here is from genome assembly GCF_053598415.1 of Kitasatospora sp. NPDC001132. Classification (NCBI taxonomy): domain Bacteria; kingdom Bacillati; phylum Actinomycetota; class Actinomycetes; order Kitasatosporales; family Streptomycetaceae; genus Kitasatospora; species Kitasatospora sp. NPDC001132. Next base: position 34,716 of record NZ_JBSFKF010000015.1, read on the forward strand.
GCCAAGTCCCAGAGCGCGAACCGCCGTTCCTCCCCCGGACCGGCCGCCCGCAGCCGCGGCCCCGCCGCCAGCCGGTCCTGCGCCCGCTCCACCGCCGCATCCCACGACCTCAGCACACGGCGAGGATAGCGGGCCCGTCGGGACGATCAGTAATCCACCTGCCACCGAACGTCAGTGCGGGCCGGGGGCGTTCGGCTCCCGGGCCGGACGGACCGGCTCGCCGCCCGCGGCAGTGGGCCGGTGCCGCGGACACGTGCGGCGCCCGGGCGGAGGTAGGGGAAACCCGACCACGGGACTCGACTTGACCCTGCTGACCCCGCCGGCCTGCGGCGATGCAATGAAGGGGTGACGAAACGGGCGTGGTGGTGGTGCGGTGGATGGCTGGCCGCGGCGGGGTGGGCGGGGGCGTTCCCGCTGGTGTCCGGGCTCGGGCCGCACCGGAGTTGGGGGGCCTGGGCGGCCGGTGGGTACCTGCTCGCGGCGCTGGTCGTGGCGACGGCACGGCGGCGCGGGCCCGAGCTGTCGGTGGCCGTCGCGGCCGTCGGGGCGGTGCTGGTGCCGCTGCTCGTGCTGCTGTCGACCGGGCAGGGGCAGAGCGAGGTCGGGGTGATCGAGCGCTCCGGGTCACTGCTGCTGCACACCGGCACGCCGTACCGGGCCGACCCGCAGGCCGTCGAGGAGTACGACCCGTACCTCCCGGGGATGGCCCTGCTGGGCCTGCCCCGGGCGCTGCTGGGCGGTTCGCCGCTGGGTGACGCCCGGCTCTGGTGCGCGGCGGTCTTCCTGGTCTGCGCGCTGCGGACGGTGCCCGCCGGGCGCCGGCTCGGCGCCGCCGCGCTCACCGCCTCGCCGGTGGTCGCGCTGCCGCTCTGCGTCAGCGGGGTCGACCTGCCGCTCATCGGCCTGTGCCGGCTCGCCCTGGTCCGCGCCGCCGAACGGCGGCCGGTGGCGGCCGGGTCGGCGCTGGCCGCCGCCTGTTCGCTGAAGTGGACGGCCTGGCCGGCGCTCGCCGTGATGGCGGCCCTGTTGGCGGCCGCCGCCGGGCGGCGCGCGGCGCTGCGCGGGACGGCCGTCGCGGTGGGGGCGGCGGCGGTGGCGGTGCTGCCGGTGGCGCTGCGCGCGCCCGGGCCGCTGGTGGAGCAGGTGTTCGCCTTCCCCACCGGTCGCGGCCGGCTGGCGACCCCGGCCGCCAGCCCGCTGCCCGGGCGGCTGCTCGCCGATCTCGGCCCGGTGGGCTGGTACGCCGCCGTCGGCCTGCTGCTGCTCGCCGGGCTCGCCGTCGGGGCCTCACTGCTCACCCGCCCGCCCCGCACCGCGGCCGCCGCGGCGCACCGGCTGGCCCTGGGGCTGTCGGCGGCCTTCCTGCTGGCGCCCGCCGGGCGGTTCGGCTACCTCGCGCTGCCGCTCGTCCTCGTCCTGCTCTCCTCCTCGTCCTCCGTTCCGAAAGGCCTGCCATGGGCACCACCCTCGTCGTCACCAACGACTTCCCGCCGCGCCAGGGCGGCATCGAGACCTTCGTCCGGGCGATGGCCGACCGCGTCCCCGGTCACGACGTCGTGGTCTACACCTCGGCCGAACCGGGCGCCGAGCGCCACGACGCCGCTCTCCCCTACCCGGTGATCCGCGACCGCGCCCGCGTGCTGCTGCCGACCCCGCGGGCCACCCGGCGGGCCGCGGAGATCGCCCGCGCCCACGGCTGCGACCGGGTCTGGTTCGGCGCCGCGGCCCCGCTCGCCGCGATGGCGCCCGACCTGCGGCGGCTGGCCCCGGGAATCCGCCGCACCGTCGCCACCACCCACGGCCACGAGATCTGGTGGGCCCGCACCCCGGGCGCCCGCGGCCTGCTGCGCCGGATCGGCCGCGGTACGGACGTGGTGACCTACCTCGGCGCCTACACCCGGGCCCGGATCGCGCCCGCGCTCGGGCCGGACGCCCGGCTGACGCGCCTGGTGCCGGGGGTCGACCCGTCGGTGTTCCGGCCCACCGGCGCCGGGAGCCCGGCGACCGCACCGGTGGTCCTCTGCGTGGCGCGACTGGTCCCGCGCAAGGGCCAGGACGCGCTGATCCGGGCGCTGCCCGCGGTCCGCCGGGCCGTGCCCGGGACCACCCTGGTGCTGGTCGGCCGGGGCCCGGACGAGGGCCGGCTGCGGGGCCTCGCCCGCCGGCTCACCGAGCCGGGCAGCGTGGTGTTCACCGGCGGCCTCGACCATGCCGCGACCGCCGTCCACTACGCCGGGGCGGACGTCTTCGCGATGCCGTGCCGCACCCGCCGGCTGGGCCTGGAGGCCGAGGGCCTGGGCATCGTCTTCCTGGAGGCGGCGGCCGCCGGCCTCCCGGTGGTGGCCGGCCGCTCCGGCGGCGCCCCGGACACCGTCCTGGACGGTGTCACCGGCGCGGTGGTCGACGGCCGGGCCCCCGCCGAGGTGGCAGCCGCCCTGACCCGGATCCTGCTGGCCCCGCCCGCCGAGCGCGCCCGGATGGGGGCGGCGGGGCGGCGCTGGGCCGAGGAGCACTGGACCTGGGAGGCCTCGGCCCGGCGGCTCACCGACCTGCTCGACCCCGCCGTGCCCCTGCCGGAAGCGGCCGCTCAGGACACCCCGGCCACTGCGGGCAGCGCTCCGGCCGCTCCGGACGCCCCGGCCACTGCGGGCGGCGCTCCGGCCGCGCACGTCACTCCGGCTGCCCCCGCAGGTGCCTGACCAGGCGGGCGATCGCCGGGGCCCCGCCGTTGGCGTGGACCGCCGTCACCCAGTTCCGCGCCTGGCCGGCCAGGTCGTCCCGGCTCGGGCAGGAGAAGCTGAACAGCCAGACGTGGGCGGACAGATCACGCTCCGGCAGTGCCCGCCACTCCTCGCCGCCGGCCTGCGTCAGCATGTCCTGGCAGGCCGTCAGCGCCTGGTCGCCGTCCCCGGCCCACTCCTGGCGCAGCCACAGCAGGAAGTTCGCCTGGGCCGTCGTGGTGTCGTCCTTGGTCGCCTCGCCCTTGAGCAGTCGGTTGACGATCGCGCTCTGGGGTTCCCGTGTCCTTGCCATGACGCCATCGTTCCGGCACCGCGACCGCCCTGACAAGGGGGTGGTCCGTCATCCGGCGGGCCGGTCGCTCACTCCCCGCGCAGGTGGGCCAGCACCGCGAGCACCCGCCGGTTGCCCTCCGTCGGATCCAGGTCCAGCTTCATGAAGATGTTCCCGCAGTGCTTCACCACCGAGGCCTCGGTGATGCTCAACCGGCCCGCCACGGCCTGGTTGTTGAGGCCTTCGGCGATCAGCGCGAGCACCTCGCGCTCGCGCGGGGTGAGACGGGCGAGCGGGCGGTCGGCGCACTGGCCGCGCAGCAGCACCCGGACCACCTCGGGGTCGATCACCGTCTCCCCTCCGGCGACCCGCCGCAGCGCGTCCAGGAACTCCGCGACGTCGCCGACCCGGTCCTTCAACAGGTAGCCCAGACCGGCCGGTTGGGCACCGGCGGCGGCGAGCAGCCGGGTCGCGTACGGGGTGGCCACGTACTGGGAGAGGACCAGGACGGGCAGGCCCGGGTGGCGCTCGCGCAGGGCGAGGGCGGCGCGCAGGCCCTCGTCGGTGTGGTCGGGGGGCATCCGGACGTCGGTGAGCACGATGTCGGGACGGTCGGCGTCGACGGCCGCCGCCAGCGCCCGGGCGTCGCCGACGGCGGCGGTCACCACGTGGCCGCCGAGGGCGAGGAGTTCGACCAGTCCGGCGCGCAGCAGCACCGCGTCCTCGGCGATCACGACCCGGAGCACGGCACCTCCAACCGCAGCGTCGTCGGGCCGCCCGTCGGGCTCGTCACCATCAGCCGTCCTCTCAGCAGTGCCACCCGGTCGGCGAGCCCCGCCAGCCCGGCCCCGGCGGCCGGGTCGGCCCCGCCGCGGCCGTCGTCGGTCACCTGGACGACCAGCCGACCGTGCGAGACCCGCCCGTGGACGGTGATCGCGGTGGCACCGCTGTGCTTGGCGGCGTTGGTGAGCGCCTCGGTGACGGTGAAGTAGGCGGTGGTCTCCACGGGGGCGGGCAGCCGCTCCGGGAGCTCGATGTCGGTGGCCACCGGGATCGGGTGGCGCTGGGCGACCTCGTCCACGGCGGCGGCGAGCCCGTGGTCGGTGAGCACCTGCGGGTGGATGCCGCGCACCAGCCCGCGCAGCTGCTCCAGGGCCTGCCGGGCCTCGCCGCGCGCCCGGGTGACGAGTTCCGCCGCCCGGCCGTCCCGCTCGCGCAGCTCGTACTCGGCGAGCCCCAGGGTCATGCTCAGCGCGACCAGCTGCTGCTGCGCTCCGTCGTGCAGGTCGCGCTCGATCCGTCGCCGCTCGGCCTCGAAGGCATCGGCCAGCCGGGCACGGGAGCGGGTGAGTTCGAGCACCTGGCGGCCGAGGTCGTCCTCCCGGGGCCCGAGCAGGAAGCGGGCCAGGGCGACCTCGGCGGCGGTCAGCAGCGCACCGGCGTAGGCGCAGAGCAGCAGGCCGGCCAGCCCGGCGGCGGCGAACGGCAGGGCGGCGAGCGGCCCGTGGACGGTGTGCCCGGGGATCAGCATCACCGTCTCCGGCGCGAGCGCCCAGACCACCAGCGGGGAGAGCACGTACAGGCCGGAGAGCACCAGGAGGACGGTGAAGCCGAGCGCGGCGGCGGCCAGCACCGTCGAGGCGAGTACCGCGTGGGCGAGTTCGCGCCAGGTGGCGCGCTCGCGCAGCCGGGTGCGGATGCGGGCGCGGCGGCCCGCCCCGGGCAGGCTTCGGTGCGGGTCGGGCAGCGGCACCGGCTCGACCAGCCGCAGCCGCCACCGGGCCGCGGTGGCGGCCGGGATGCCCGCGAGTGCCAGGGCGAGCAGCACCGGCAGCCCGATGCCGACCACCGACAGGCCCACGCCGAGCACCAGCAGCACCGCGAGGACCACCAGCTGCACCGGGCCGAGCAGGGCGCTGCCCAGCAGGTACGCCCAGCAGCGCGGCACCCGGCCGGTGAAGGGGAAGCGCAGGTGCGCCCACAGCGCCTCGCGGACGGACGCCGGCCGCCGCTCCCCCTCGCTGCTCCCCTCGCTCACCCGGTCAACCCTAACGGAGCGTCGGACGGCCCTTCGGGGCTCCGCCCGGGGCCGCCGCCTGGGCCTCCGCCGGGGCCTGCGCCCGGGCTGCCTCCCGGGCTGCCCCCTGGGCCTCCGCCCGGGCCCGGCGCGGCCTGGTCAGCGCGACGGCCACGATCACCAGCGCGCCGCCGGCCAGGGCGTTCCAGCCCACCGGCTCGTGCAGGACGGCCGCGCCGAGCGCCGTCGACCAGAGCGGCATCGCGTACGTGACGGCGGAGGCCACGGTCGTCCCCGCACTGCGCACCAGCGCGATGTTGAGCAGGTACGCCAGACCGGTGCCGAGCACGCCGAGCACCAGCAGGGCGAGCGCGGCGCCGGCCCCGGGCCAGTGCGGGACGCCCGCGGCGAGCGGTGCGACCAGGGCCAGCTCGACGGCGGCACAGGTGATCTGGAGCACGGACAGAGCGGCCACCGACTCCGAGCGGCCGGACAGGAAGCGACGCAGATAGACGTAGCCGGCGCCGTAGCAGCAGGTGGCGGCCAGGCAGGCCAGCGCCCCGGTCGTCGCGCCGGCACCGAGGCCGTGCCAGACCCCGAGCAGGGTGAGCACGCCGAGGAAGCCGAGCCCGAGTCCGGCCAGCCGCCGGGCGCCCGGGCGGCGCTCCTCGGGGACGGTCAGCACCGCGAACAGCAGGGTGAACAGCGGGGTGGTCGCGTTCACCACCCCGGCGAGCAGCGAGCTGACCCTGGTCTCGCCGAACGGGAAGAGGGTGAACGGCACGGCGTTGAGCAGCACCGCCACCACCGCCGAGTGGCCCCACAGCGCCCGGTCGCGCGGGACCCGCTCGCCGCGCACCGCGAAGATCACCCACAGCGCGGCCGCGCCCAGCAGGCAGCGCCACAGAGCCACCCAGATCGGCGGCACCCCCGCGTCGACCGCCACCTTGATCAGGGCGAAGCTCGCGCCCCAGATCGCCGACAGGGCCACGAAGCCCGGCAGCCAGCGCCGCATCCCCACCACCTCCATGTCCGACTCCCGTGTCCGAGTCCGTGCCATCAGCTGGACAGAGACTGGCCCGGCGCCACACCATGAGTCCAACAAGTGGCACTGCACCGGCGATGAGGAAGTCTCATGACCTCGGACGTCAACCTGGCCCAGCTCAGGGCCCTGGTCGCGGTCGCCGACACCGGTGGCTTCGGCACGGCCGCCGACGAGTTGGGCATCAGCCAGTCCGCGGTCTCGCACGCCGTCGCCGCCCTGGAACGGGCCCTCGGCGCGCCCGTGCTGTGGCGCGGCAGCCCGTGCCGCGCCACCCCACTGGGCGAACAGGTCCTGCCGCACGCCCGGACGGCCGTCGCCTCGGCCGCCGCCGTCCGCGCGATCGCCGCCCGGCACTCCGGCGGCCTGACCGGCACCATACGGCTGGCGGCGCCGACCACCGTCTGCCAGGCACTGCTGCCCGGACTGCTGAAGGACTGGCGGGCGGCCCACCCGCAGCTGACCGTCCGGGTCTTCGAGGGCGAGGACGACGAGCTGCCGGCCTGGCTGGAGGCGGGGATGGTGGACGCCGCCGTACTGATGGACGTCGGCCGGCTGCCGCCCGGGGCGGTCGCGCTCGGCGCCGACTCCATGCACGTGCTGCTGCGCCGCGACCACCCGCTGGCTGGTGAACCGACCGTACACGTGGCCGAGTTGGAGGACGACGACTTCCTGCTCTCGGAGGGCGGCTGCGAGCGCCACGTCCGCGAGGCCTACCGACGGGCCGGGGTCCGCTTCACTCCGCGGCACCGCATCCGCGACCTGAACACCCTGATCGGCATGGTGCACGCGGGCCTCGGGGTGTCGGTGATGCCCGCGCTGGCGCTGACCATGCTCCCCGCCGACTGCGTGCTGATCCCGATCCGCCCCGCCGTCCACCGGACGCTGACGCTCACCGGGCCGAGCGGCCGCCCGTGGTCCCCGGCGGTCAGCGGTCTGCTGGCGGGCGTGGGCGCGGACCTCGTCGGCAGGATCTGAGCGAGCCCGCCGCCAGGGCCTGACCGAGCCCCGCCGCCAGGGCCTGAGCTGCCGCAACGGCTCCCCCACCGGTCGGGTGGATTCACCGGCGGCTGACGGGGCGCCCGGCGAGGGGGCGAGCGGTGGGGTGGAGGAGCTGTGGGGTGGAGGAGCTGTGGGGTGGAATGCGCTGATCCACGCCGTTTCGGCGCCCACGGCCGTTGCCGTCGCCGCTGGACGGGGAACGAGGTGCCGGGCGCCGGCGGCCAGTGCGGCGTCCGGGCCGACGACGGGCCCTGCGACGGAACGACCGCCGGTGGGGCGGGGCCCGGGCCCCGCCCCACCGGCAGGACGCGGGGCGTCACTCGCCCGCGAACTGCTCCCGCAGGTCCGCCAGGATCTCCGCGGCCTCCGACAGACCGGCCGCCTCGCAGCGCGCGATGCCGGCCGTCAGCCGGGCCACCGCCGCGTCGGTGCGGCCGAGGTCACTGCCCTCGATCAGCGCGGCCAGCCGGACGGCCTCCGCCCGTGGCGACTCGGCCTGCCCGCCACCCGCCTCGTACTCCGGGATGGCCCGCTCGACCTCGGCCAGCGCCTCCTCGTGCCGCCCGGCGACGGCCAGCGCGCGTGCCCGCTCGTAGTGCGAACCACCGCGCAGGTACCAGGAGTTGTACTCCATGCCGGCCCGTTCGGCGGCCTCGCCGAGCGCGTCCGCCTCGGCCAGCAGGGCGAGCGCGGCCGGCAGCCCCTCCGCGCCCTTCGCCCGCGTCGTCAGCCGCACCAACTCCCGGAGGGTGGCGGCCAGTTGGTCCACCTGGGGGGCCTTGCCGTGAGCCTCACGGGCCCGGGCCAGTGCCGCGTCGGCGGCGTCCCAGCGCTCGGCCCGGGCGAGCGCCACGGTGGCCTCGCAGGCGACCATGGTGTGGGTCTCCTGCTCCTCCCAGCCGGCCACCTGGTCGGCCAGCCGCAGGTACTCCTCGGCGGCGTCCCGGTACTCCTCCAGCTCGGACAGGCCCCGGGCGAGGTCCAGCCGGGCCTGGGCGAGCATCCGGCCGTCCAGCCGGGCCGCCGACGCGTCCAGCAGCACCGACTCCAGCACGGCCACCGCGTCCGCCGCCCGGCCGGTGTCGCGCAGCACGTCGGCCAGCTGCAGGCGCACCTGGGCGGCCTCCTCGACCGCCTCGGCGCCCTTGCGGTCGTAGCGCGCGGCCGCCTCCGACAGCGCGCGGACCGCGCCGCCGAGGTCGCCCACCCGGAGGCAGGAGTGACCGAGCATCATGTACGTCGGCGCGAACGGGTAGGAGTCGTCGCCCCAGCGGACGGCCTCGGCCAGCGCCCGGTGGAACACCTCGACCGCCTGGCCGGGCTCGTCGCCCTGCAGCAGCACCTGGCCCAACAGGCCGAGCACCCGCGGGGTGTGCCAGGGCAGCTCGGCGGCGTCCAACTGAGCGAGCACCTCCCGCAGTTCGGTCTCCGCCTCGGCCAGCCGGCCCGCCCGGGCGGCGGCGTCCGCGGTGTACTGCCGGGAGGTGGCGGCCCGCCGCTCGGAGCCGAGCTCCACGGCCGCCCGCCGGTACGCCCCGACGGCCGCCTCGAAGCGCTCGGCCACCTCGGCAACGGGCTCGGGCAGCGTCTCGACCAGGTCGTGGTGGGCGGCGTAGGCGCGGGTCTGCAGCACGATCAGGTAGTCGTCGTCGGTCAGTTCGCCGTGGGCGCGCAGCTCCTCGGCCCGGACGAGCGCCGCGTCGAGCGCCGCCCAGTCGGGCCTCCGGGCGCCGCTGCCCTCCCCGTCACCATTGCCGCCTCCTTCGCCGTCACCCTTGACGTCGCCGTCGCCGTCGCTCTCGTCCAGGTCCGCGATCAGGGTCCGGGTGCGGCACATCAGCGCCGACCCGGCCAGCCCCGCCTCCTCGAACAGGTCGGCGGCCGCCAACAGTCCGGCCTTGCCCTCGGCGTACGCGTCGCGCTGGAGCGCCTCGTGGGCGCGCTGCTCGGCGAGTTCGGCGCGCAGTCGCTCGGGACCGCCCAGCTCGGCGCTCTCCGGATGGACGAAGTCCGCGGCCTCGACGCGCTCGGCGACCCGCTTCCACAGCCGGTCGGAGTCCGGGTGGCCGAGCACCTCCAGCTCGCGGGCGCGCAGCACCAGGGCGGTGAAGTCCTCCGGCTCCGGCTCGACCTCCCGGCGCGGCGCGGGGGCGACGGCCGGGGCGGCGGACAGCCCGGGCGCCGCGGCGGCCCGCACGCCCAGCGCCAGCGGCTCGGCGAGCAGCGGCTCGGCGGCCAGCCGGGCGCGCCGCCCGGCGCCGACCGCGTCGGTGCCGTTGCGGGCGTCGAAGCGGGCGGCCAGGGCGCCGGCCTCGGTGCGCACGTGGGCGAGCAGGGAGTCCACCGTCCAGGTGGTGCCGGCCGGCCCGCTGACCGCCAGGTCGCCGTGGCCGGTCCGGGCGAGCCGGCCGAGCAGCACCTCGACGCCGGTCAGGAAGTCCAGCAGGGCCGCCGGGTCCCCCGTGACGGCGAACAGGCCGCGGTTCTCGGCGAGCAGTTCCAGGCCGCGCGGCTCGTTGCCGGACAGCGCGCAGAACTCGATGTGCAGGCCGAGGGCGCTCAGCATCGAGGCCTTGCCGCGGGAGTTGCGGTAGCCGGCGAGGTGGCCGGAGACGGCCTCGTCCAGCCGGCCCTGGCGCAGCTGGGCGAGCAGCGCGGTGGCCTGGCTGAGGTGGGGCTCCTGCTCGCAGCCGCTGCGGCCGTCCAGCACCGGGGCGAGCACCTCCAGCGCCCGGGCGTCGTCCCCGGCGGCGATGAAGTGCCGGGCCCGGGCGCGGGTCTCGCAGGCGTGGCAGTCGCTCAGCTCGGAGCGCCGGCGCGCCGCCCACAGCTCGTAGGCGTCCTGCACCCCGATGCCGGTCTGCACGGCCAGGTGGTAGCGCTGGGCGTAGTAGGGCTGGAGGTCGTGGCCGGCCGCGCGGTAGCGGTCGCGCAGCTCGGTGTGCCAGCGCCGGATCGCCGTGAGCGGGACGTCCGGGGTGTCCTTGAGCGCGTCGGCGACCCACTTGAAGCGCCAGAGCACCTGGTGCCGGGCCCATTCGCCGAAGCCGTCCGGGTCGGTGTCCCAGAGCTTGAGGATGCGGGCGAAGACGACCGGGCTCTTGCTGCGCTCGCCGTCGTACTCGTAGGCCTCCATCAGTTCCAGCAGGGCCATCGAGCGGACCCCGGTGTCCTCGAACTGCTCGGCGGCATCGACGAGTTCCTCGGCGGTGACGGTCCTGGTGCGGCCGTACGGGCGGGCGTCGTTCTCGCGCAGCGCGGCCATCACCGCGTCGGGGGTGTCCAGCATCACGCCTCCTTCTCGCCGTCGGACTTCTCGCCACCGGACTTCTCCCCGCCGGGGGAACCCGCCGCGCCGGCCGCCTCATGGCCGAGCATCGCGTGGTCGAGCAGGCTGATGAACGAGCGGTTGAGCAGGGCGGACTCGCTGGCCTTGAGCGGACGGCGGGTCATCAGCACGGCCTGCCCGTACAGCGCCTCGACGGCGGTGACGGCCAGCTCGCGGCTGGTGACGGTGGCGGCGCGGCGCACCAGCGGATTGAGGTGGTTGAGCACCAGCTGGGCGCGGGGCGCCTCGGCGCGCAGCGAGCCGAGGATGTCGGCCCACAACCCGTCGGCCTCGTCGGCGAGTTCGGCGCGGGTGCGCTCGTGCCTGGCCTCCCGGTTGTCGAGCAGCAGGGCGGGCGCGTTGGTCGGGTGGAAGCTGCGCAGCGCGACGTCGCAGTCGAACCGGCCGACCACCTCGCGGGCGATCGCCAGGAAGGCGTTGGCGGCCAGTTCGGCGGCCGGGTCGACGGTGTCCAGGTGCGCGGTGACGGTGCCCGGGTCGAGGTCGGAGACGGAGACCCCGGGGCGGATCTCGGGCAGCCGGCGCACCAGGTCGTGGTCGTAGGTGTAGCCGCCGTTGACCACGCCGAGTCCGGCCGCGCCGGCGATCGGGGCGACCTGCCGGAACTCCTCGACCGTGCGGGTCACCAGCACCACCGGGTGGCTGCGGGTGAACTCGTCCAGGGTGACGTTGCCGTCAGTGGTCTCGAACGGCAGCCAGGGCAGCATCATCCGCAGCAACTCGTCGTCGTAGCGGGCGAGTTCCTTGACGGCCAGGTGGTGGACGGACAGGAAGCGGTGCAGCAGGGCGGGGTCGCTCGCGGACAGGCCGGTCAGCCAGTCGCGGATCCGGGCGCCGAGCGCGTCACGGACGGCGGCCAGCGTCTCGTCGGCGTACAGGCCCTCGCGCGACGCGGTGGGGCGCAGCCCGTCGGTGTCGACGACGCAGCGGACGAAGAACGCCCAGTCCGGCAGCAGTTCGTCGGCCTGGTCGGAGAGCAGCATGCCCTTGAGGTGCACCCGGTGGCCGTTGCGGCGCGAGGGCGGGGCGGCGTCCGGCAGGACGTACGCGACGCCGCGCAGGCCGACCAGCGGCAGGTCCAGCTCGATGGTGTCGAGCGGGGTGAAGTCGAAGGCCGCGCGGCAGTACTCGGTGAGGGCGTCGCGCCGGGCGATCGGCGAGGCGTGGCGCTCGGCCCACGGCGGGGTGCGGTTGATCCGGTGCTCGGTGCCGTTGCCGTCGATCACGGTGACGTCGTGGCGCAGCAGGCTGCCGAAGTCCCGGGCGAGGGTGACGACCCGGCCGGGGCGGGTCCACTCGGCGGCGTCGGCGCGCGGGGCCAGCGTGACGGTGGTGCCGGGCTCGGGCTTGGCCGAGGCGGGCAGGGTGCGGATGGTGTAGCTGCCGTCGGAGCTGCCGCGCCACTCGATCGCCGGGGCGTCGGGGGTGGCGGCGGAGCGGGTGACCACGGTGATCTCGTCGGCGACCACGAAGCAGGCGAGCAGGCCGATGCCGAACTGGCCGATGAAGTCGCCGCGGGCCCGGGCCAGCCCGGCGCCGTCGAGCCGGCCGTCGGCGTCGCGCTTGGAGCTGCGGCCGATGGTGGCGAGGAAGGTGTGGACGTCCTGCTCGGTCAGGCCGATGCCGGTGTCGGTGACGGACAGCTCGTCGTCGGCGCGGACGGTGATCCTGGCCGGCGCCCCGGGGTCGAGGGCGCGGCGGGCGGAGATCGCGTCCACGGCGTTCTGCAGCAGCTCGCGCAGGTAGACCCGCGGGCTGGAGTAGAGGTGGTGGGAGAGCAGGTCCACCAGGCCGCGCAGGTCTACCTGGAAGGTGTGCGCACTCGTCAGGTTGTCGGTAGGGGACACCGGAGGCTCTTTCGATCGCGGGGTGGATGACGGTGGATGACGGTGGTGACGGTGGATGACGTGGTCGACGGGTGACGGACGGTGCCGTGACGGGCGGTGCCGTGACGGGCGGGTGGCGCTGACGGGGTACGGCTCAGCGCCAGTACGACGTGCAGCGGTCCCGGTGGGCGCGGAAGGCCTTGACCGGATCGCGCGACAGGTAGTGCCACGGCGCCTTGGTCACGAAGCCGTCCAGCGCCTCGAACAGCAGGCGTGCCGTCTTGGGCTGGTCGGCGAGGGAGAAGGCCATCGCGAAGGCGTTGAAGCTCGTCTGCCAGCCGCGCACCGGCGTGAAGTCGGGGTGCAGGACGGACCGGAAGGCCGCCTCCTGCAGCTCGCCGACCACGGCGGGGCTGGTCAGGTACGCGCGGTCCTCGCCGTCCGGGAGGGCCAGCCAGTGCTCCAGGTGCGCGAGCGCCACCAGCTCGCCGAGCTGGCTGCCCTCGGGCGCGGCGAGCATCGCGGTGCGGGCGAACTCGTGCATCTCCTCGTGCGAGCCGCCCCACTTGGCGCTCAGCTGCTGCAGCCGGGCGCGGTGCGAGCCGACGTTCCCGGGCGCCCGGCGCACGGCGGCCTCGAAGCGGACGGTGGCGACGTCCGCGCCGAGCGAGGCCCCCATGGCGCTCGTCTGCAGGAAGCTCCAGGGGGCGTGCCAGGACGGCTCGCGCTCGGCGGCCTCCAGCAGCTGTTCCTCGGCGGTGTCCAGCCGCTCGTGGAACACCTTCCAGCGCTCCTCGGTGACGTCCTTGGCCCGGGCGCCCGTCCTGGCCTCCCAGGCCCAGACGACGTGCCGAGCGCCGGACAGCACCAGCAGCAGCGCGTCGTCCGGGGTGTCGGCCAGCGCGCGGGCCGTCCACTGCTCGACCCTGGGCACGTCGGATATCGCCCCGACCAGGAAGGACAGGTCGGCGCCGTCGGCGGCGGCCAGCACGGGGCGCAGCGCGGGCCAGTCCCCGGCGGCGGCCTGGCGGAGCGCCAGGCGGGCCGTCTCGTCCCCGTACGTCGGGTCGAGCCGCGGCTCGCCGCCACCGGCCGCCGCGGGCGATCCGGTGCCCCGGCGGCCGAAGCCGAACCCGCGCCGCCCGGCTCTGTCCTGCGCGCCCTCCCCACCGGAGCGGCGTCGGAACAGCGGCATGTCTGGCCCCCTCGAACGTCATCGGCATCTTTCGCATGGCCGCACCGCACTGTGACCACGAGATAGGTACATATCACGGCCGACTGACATCCGTTTGCCCAGCCCAGCGCCCTGCGCGTGCGGGGAGGGGGTCGCTCAGCCCGCGGCGAGCCCGGCGTCCGGTGCGCTCCCGGCCTGCGCCTGTTCGATCCGCTGCACCAGCATCACCGCGAACCGCCGGGTGGCGGCCACGTCCACCGGACCGCCCTCGCTGGTCACGCTGGCCACCACGGTGCCCGAGCGCACCACGATCCCGACGCCCTCGCCCTCGGCCAGCGGCCCCTGGAAGGCCTGGCTCTCGCTGCCCAGCGCCGGGGTGTCGACCTTCCTGAACGGCCCGGCGGCGTACGAGGCGTAGTTCTCCTTCAGCCGCTGCGCCGCCGCGTCCCGGCTGGGCAGGGTGTCCACCAGGAAGCGCACGACGACGTCCCCCGAGGAGTACCGGACCGACCCGCTCAGCGGCTTTCCGGCGCAGGAGGCGGCCGCGGCGCCGGTGCAGGTGACCTTGTGGTCGGCGGTGTCGACCCTGCGCTTCTCCTCCTCCCACCCGGGCATCGCCTTGCCGTCCGGCAGCACCTGTCGGACCACCTTGTCGTCCAGCAGCGGCGCCTCCAGGTCCCCGTGCGGCGCCTCGGCGGCCGGGGCGGGTGCGGGGGCCGACGCGGAGGCGGCCGCCGGGGGCGTCCCGGGGGCGTCGGCGGCGGCCGGGGCGGACCCGGGGGCGGCCACGGCCGAGGCCGCCGTGGGCGCCGCCGACAGCGCCGCCGCCGGACCGGACGCGGCCGAAGCCGCCGTCCCGCCAGGGCTGTTCGATCCCCCGGAGGAGCACCCGGCCAGCACACCCGTCAGCACCCCGGCCGCCGCCACCGCGGCGAGCACCCTCCGACCACCCATCCCCGTCGCCTCCCCAGTCCTGTCAGTGACTGCTCAAGATAGCCGCAGCCCCGCCGCCCCCGAACGCCGGTGGGGGGGGGGGGGGGGGGGGGCCCCCCCCCCCCCCCGCCGGGGGGGGGGGCCCCCCCCGGGGGGGGGGCCCCCCCCCCCGGGGGGGGGGGGGGCGCGCCCCCCCCGGCACGCCCGGCGCACCCCGC